>CALUKL010000044.1 GCA_944321195.1 uncultured Alistipes sp. | reverse complement strand
CCGGATCGCCGCCCAGATTCCGCACCGTGGCCGCAAAGTCGGCTCCGGCGGCCGTCAGCGGCTGTCCGTGCGTCGAGACCTTATCCTCGAAGCTCCCGCCGTCGGGGCCCTTGGCACCCTTGCCCATCACCGTGCGGCCGATGATGAGCGTCGGGCGCTCCGTCTCGCTCTCGGCGGCAACCAGCGCCTCGCGGATCTCGTTGATGTTGTGCCCGTCGATCGACAGCACGTTCCAACCCCATGCCTCATACTTCATGGCGACATTCTCCGTGTCGACCTCGTCGACGCGCGTCGAGAGCTGGATGTTGTTCGCATCGTAGAACATCACCAGGTTCGACAGCCCGAGGTGTCCGGCAATCCGGCCCACACCCTGCGAAATCTCCTCCTCGACGGCGCCGTCCGAAATGTAGGCGTAGGTCCGGTGAGCCATCCACTCGCCGAAGCGCGCCACCATGAAACGCTCGGCGATGGCGGCGCCCAGAGCCATCGCATGACCCTGACCGAGGGGTCCCGACGTATTCTCCACACCGCGCATCACATCCACCTCGGGATGCCCCGGCGTCACGCTGCCCCACTGGCGCAGCGACTGCAGGTCCCCGGTCGTATAGTGTCCCGCCAGCGAAAGCGTCGCATATAACATCGGCGACATGTGGCCCGGATCGAGGAAGAACCTATCCCGGAACGGATAATCCATCCGGTCGGGGTCGTAGCGCAGGAACTCGGCAAAGAGCACCGTGATGAAATCCGCGCCGCCCATCGCACCGCCCGGATGCCCCGATTTGGCCTTTTCCACCATCGCGGCCGACAGAATGCGGACATTGTCGGCAACACGCGTCAGTTTTGAATTCGTTGTAGACATAGAGTTAGTATTTTTTAACAGGTTTTTCAGGTTCCGGCCGGTCTATTCCCGGCAATCGGGAGCCCGGCAGCAAAGATAGCAAAAAGTAAATAAAAAGAAACTATCCGACTTGTTTAAGCTCCAAAGTTTTTGCTTTTTCTATCTTTTCCTTTGCATAGGGCAGGGTCACGGTAAACTTTCGCGCATCGGTCGACGGGAGGTCGAACATCGTGTCCATCATCACCGCCTCGCAGATCGAACGCAGGCCCCGGGCCCCGAGCTTGAACTCCACGGCCTTGTCGACGATGTAGTCCAGCACCTCATCCGTGAAGGTCAGCTTCACGCCGTCCAGCTCGAACAGGCGCACATACTGTTTGATGATGGCGTTGCGCGGCTCGGTGAGGATCGAGCGCAGCGCCTCGCGGCCCAGCGGCTGCATGTAGGTCAGCACCGGGAGGCGCCCCACCAGCTCGGGAATCAAACCGAAGGACTTGAGGTCCTGGGGCGTGACGTACTGCATGAGGTTCGAACGGTCGATCGGGTCGGCATTGATCCGCCCGTAGCCCACGGCACGGGTATTGAGCCGCTGGGCGATCTTGCGCTCGATGCCGTCGAAGGCCCCGCCGCAGATGAAGAGGATGTTGCGCGTATCGACCTGGATGAACTTCTGTTCGGGGTGCTTGCGCCCGCCCTGGGGCGGGACGTTCACCACCGTCCCTTCGAGGATCTTCAGCAGCGCCTGCTGCACACCCTCGCCCGAGACGTCGCGCGTGATCGACGGGTTGTCGCTCTTGCGGGCGATCTTGTCGATCTCGTCAATGAAGACGATGCCGCGCTGGGCCTGCTCGACGTCGTAGTCGGCCACCTGCAGCAGCCGCGAGAGGATGCTCTCGACATCCTCGCCCACATACCCCGCCTCGGTGAGCACCGTGGCGTCCACAATCGTGAAGGGGACCTTCAGCAGCTTGGCGATCGTGCGGGCCATCAGGGTCTTGCCCGTTCCGGTGGGCCCCACGAGCACGATGTTCGACTTGTCGAGCTCCACCTCATCCTCCTTCGGGGCGTAGAGCAGCCGCTTGTAATGGTTGTAGACCGCCACGGACAGGTAGCGTTTGGCGTCGTCCTGACCGATGACGTACTGGTCGAGGAACTCCTTGATCTCGGCGGGTTTCAGCAGCTCCTCCTTCCTGAACGGAACGGCTTTCGAACGGCCCTTGCGGTCCGTGGCGACCTCGTTGTCGACCAGGATCCGGTAACCGTTCTCGATGCACTTGTTGCAGATGTTGGCCCCGTCCACGCCCTGGAACATGATCTCCACTTCCGAGCGTTTGGCGCCGCAGAACGAGCAGCTGTCGCCGCCGTTCCTGTTGTTATTGTTGTTTCGGTTCTGTGCCATGCGGGTTATTTCTCACGTTTGGAAAGCACGTTGTCGATCAGGCCGTACTCCTTGGCCTCCCGGGCCGAAAGCCAGTAGTCGCGGTCAGCATCCTTCTCGATCTTGCGGACCGACACCCCGGAATGGGCTGCGAGGATCTCGTAGAGTTCGCGTTTGGTTTTCAGGATCTCGCGGGCCGTGATCTCGATGTCGGAGGCCTGGCCCTGGGCGCCGCCGAGCGGCTGGTGGATCATCACCCGCGAATGGGGCAAAGCGGCCCGCTTGCCGTGGGTCCCGGCCGTGAGCAGCACGGCGCCCATCGAGGCGGCCAGCCCGGTACAGATGGTCCCGACGTCGCACGAGACGAGCTGCATCGTGTCGTAGATCCCCAACCCTGCCGAGACGGAACCCCCCGGGGAGTTGATGTAGATCTGGATATCCTTCTCGGGGTCGACCGACTCGAGGAAGAGCAGCTGCGCCTGGATGATATTGGCGGCATCGTCGTAGATCGGGGCTCCGAGGAAGATGATGCGGTCCATCATCAAGCGGGAGAAAACATCCATCGTGGCGACATTCAACTGGCGCTCCTCGATAATCGTCGGCGAGACATAGGCCGCACTGATCGACTGGAAATCATGCAGTTTCAGCGAACTGATCCCGCAATGCTTTCGCGCGTATTTTTCAAATTCGGACATATTTTTTCAATCTGGTTTCATTCCATCCCCTGAATCGGCAGCAGGCACCGGAGGGGGGGGTGAAGAATTCGGCCCGGTCCGGGTTGCCACCTGCACAAGAAAAGGACTTTGCAAACATCGCGCCTGCAAAGTCCAAAGATAATCAAAAATCGGCGAATAATCCTAAAGCTCCTTTGCCAATTTCGCGAAATCCTCAGCGGAGACGGACTTTTCCGTCACCTTGATCTTCGATTTCACATCCTCGACGACCTTTGTCTCGAAGAGCTTCTCGTAGATCTTCTGTCCCTGCTCCTTGTCGGCGAGGATCTTCTCGGCGTAGCCGGCCAGCATGTCATCCGGAGCCGACGGCATTCCGTACTGCGCGAACTGGGCGGCAGCCAGCGCCTTGGCCTCGGCCGCAGCCTCCTCCTTCGTCACGGTGAGGTTGTCGGCCTTGATGAAGTGCTTCTGGAGGTAGTTCCAGGTGAACATCTTCAGGAACTGGTCGAAATCCTTCTCGATCTCCTCCATCGTGAACTTGCCCTCGTTGATCGTGTAGAGCCAGCGCTTGAGGAACGCCTCGGGCATCTTCAGATCGGCCTTCTTGACGAGATAGTCGCGCAGCTGCAGCGTGAAGAGGTAATCGCTCTCGCGGCGCAGCTCGCTCTCGATCTGCGTGTCGATGAGCTTGTCGAATCCGGCCTCATCGGTGACATTCCCCTGCGGGAAGGCCATCTTGAAGAACTCCCCGTTCAATTCGGGCTCGGCGAACTTGCGGATCTTGGTGATCTCCATCTCGAACTCGGGATTGATGCCCTCCAGCTCGTTCTCCTTGACCTGCAGGCAGGCGGCGCGCTGTGCCGGGTTCTTGTAGAGCTCGTTGATGTTCACGTGCATCTTGTCGCCTACCTTCTTGCCCTGGAAGGGCTTGCGCTCCTCCTCCGACATCGAGATCAGCCCCACGTAGGCGTCGGCCACGTTCATGTCGCCGTTGTCGAGCGTCACGGTCAGCGCCTCGTCCGAAGTCACCGTATCAACATCCACCAGGCGGCCGTAGCGGCGCAGGTAGTTCGAGCGGTAGTCGTCGTGCATCTTCTTGTCGACCTTGATCTTATTGTAGGTCAGCTTGTCCTTGTCCGAGAGTTCGAGGTTGATGGCCGGGGCCTCACCGATCTCGAAGACGAATTCGAATTCGGTGTTGTTCTCGAAATCGAAGGCACCCTGCTCCTCGGCCGGGATTACATCGCCGAGGTAGTCGATGCCCTCCTTCTGGAGGTATTCGAAAACGGCATTGGAGGCCGTGCGGTAGGACTGTTCGGCCACGACACCCTTGCCGTACATCTTGCGGATGATGCCCATCGGGACCATGCCGGGGCGGAAGCCCGGGATGTTGGCCTTGCGACGGTAGTCGCGCAGCGCCTTTTCGACCTCCTGGCCGTAATCGGCCTCGCCGACGGTCACGCGGATCAGCGAGTTGTTCTCGCCGTGTTGTTCTCTTACAATGTTCATAATGAGTGTATTATATCTGATTTCTAACGTTTTCCGCTCGGAATCGGGAGGCAAAGATACGAAATTATTCCCATCCCGGCAACAGAAACTCCCATAATATAAAGGAAATTATGATTTATGGTTTGCTTTTCGTAACTTTGCAGGATAATCGCTCCGAAAGATGAAACTTGCAACGATCCTTTTGCTGACGACGCTCCTGCTCTCCGCCTGCGGGAACTCCGCGGCACGCTCCGCCAGGCGCACGCCGAAGGGTGCCGCAACCGCAGCCGCCGTGCAGCCCGAACCGAAACAATACACCTACCGGGTGAAGGCCTCCTACCCTCATTCGACGAAGGCCTACACGCAGGGGCTGCTCTGGCACGACGGGCAACTCTGGGAGGGGACCGGACAGCACGGCGAGTCGGTGGTGCAGACCCTCGATCTCGAAACGGGCCGCAGCCACGAGATGGCGCGCCTGCCGCGCTCGGAGTTCGGCGAGGGGATCGCCATCCTCGGGGGCGAGCTCTTCCAGCTCACCTGGCAGTCGAACACCGTGCACGTCTACCGCCTGACGGACTCCGGGCTCGAAAAGGTACGCGACCACCGCTACCCGGGCGAGGGGTGGGGGCTGACGACTGACGGCGAAAAGCTCTACATGAGCGACGGCTCGGCCAACCTCTACACGGTGGACCCGACGACTTTCCGCCGCGAGAAGCGCGTGACAGTCACCTGGCGCGGCGAGGCGGTGCCCTACCTCAACGAGCTGGAGTGGATCGACGGCCGCATCTGGGCCAATGTCTACACGACGGACCAGGTCGTCATCATCGACCCGGCAACGGGACGCGTCGAGGGGGTTGTGGACCTCTCGGAGCTGCTGCCCGCCGGGGCGCATACGCCGACGACCGACGTACTGAACGGCATCGCCTGGGACCCCGGCTCGAAACGCCTTTTCGTCACGGGCAAGAACTGGAGCAAACTGTTTGAAATAGAGATCATCGAGAAATGATACCGACAGATACGAAAAACGATACGCTGCAGGCGCTTCTGGCGCGCCGCATCCTGCTGCTCGACGGCGGATTCGGCACCATGGTCCAGGGCTACGGACTGCAGGAGGAGGCCTACCGCGGCGAGCGCTTCCGCACGTGGGACATCCAGCTCAAGGGGTGTAACGACCTGCTCGCGCTGACCCGCCCCGAGGTGGTGCGCGAAATCCACGAGAAGTACCTCGCGGCCGGTGCCGACATCATCGAGACCGACTCGTTCAATGCCAATGCCGTCTCGCTGGCCGACTACCGGCTCGAAGCCTTCGCCTACGAGATGTCGCGGGCCGCGGCCGAGGTGGCCCGTGCGTCGGCCGACGCCTTCACGGCGCGCAACCCGCAGAAACCCCGCTTTGTCGCCGGGTCGATGGGCCCCACGAACCGCACGGCTTCGATGTCGGCCGACGTGGCGAACCCCGCGGCCCGCGAGGTGACCTTCCGGCAGTTGGTCGACGCCTACACCGAGCAGGCCCGCGGCCTGATGGACGGCGGGGCGGACGTGCTGCTCGTCGAGACAGTCTTCGACACGCTCAATGCCAAGGCCGCACTCTATGCCATCGACCGCCTGTGCGAAGCGCGCGGGCAGCGGATCCCGGTGATGGTCTCCGGGACGCTGGCCGATGCCAGCGGCCGCACCCTCTCGGGACAGACCGTCGAGGCCTTCGCCGCTTCGGTCGCACACGCGCGGCTGCTCTCCATCGGTCTGAACTGCGCCTACGGGGCCCGGCAGCTGATGCCCTACCTCGAACGGCTGGCCGCCGTGGCCGAGACCCGCATCTCGGCCCACCCGAACGCCGGACTCCCGAACGTCATGGGCGGCTACGACGAAACCCCCGAAATGTTCGCCGAGGATGTCGGCGAGTACATGCGCCGCGGGCTGGTGAACATCGTCGGCGGATGCTGCGGAACGACCCCCGCGCACATCTTCGAACTGGCGAAGATCGTCGACCGTTACACGCCGCGCCCGCTGCCCGAGCCGCGCCACGTCACCACGTTGAGCGGCCTGGAACCGCTGCGGGTGGTCCCCGAGGCCAACTTCATCAACATCGGCGAGCGCACGAACGTCGCCGGGTCGGCGAAGTTCGCCCGGTTGATCCGCGAAGGCAACTACGAGGAGGCACTCTCGGTGGCC
>CALUKL010000043.1 GCA_944321195.1 uncultured Alistipes sp. | reverse complement strand
CTGGCAAAGCCGCAGATGCCGGCCGCGCGTCCCGATTCGGAGCGCACCCGCCCCGTATTCACACAGTCGCGCACGTTGGCACTCACCGTCTCATTGCCGTTGACGAAGCCTACGATGCCGGCCGCCTGGATGCCCCGCGCACTGTTGCGTGTGTTCTCGCCCAGCCCGCAGGAGACATCGCCCTCGTTGCGGCAGTCGCGGACTGAAGCGGCATAGACGGCGTCTCGCTTGGCATAGATGTCGCCCACGATACCTCCGGCGGTCGAACGGCGGTCGACGCTCACGCCGTCGAACCGCACAGCGCCCTTATTGCGGCAATGCGAAACGACGACGGGACGTCCCGACAGCCCGACGATGCCGCCGACGGATGCCTGATAGGAACTCGTCGAGGTAACGGGTGCAAAATTATCGCAGTTGCCGACGGTCAGCGACTCGTGGGCCGATCCGCAGATGCCCGCTGTCAGGCTGTACGCATGCCCGCGGGTGGTGACGGTCCCGAAATTGTCGCAGCACATCACGTCACCCTTGGCCATGCCGCAGATGCCGCCCGCCATCTCCTGACAGTAACGGTCGCTGCCCTCCTCGACGCCGCGTGCCGCCGAGACGATCTCTCCGCGGTTGATACAGAACTTGGTCTTTACACGCATGTTGTAACCCACGATGCCGCCGATGTGCGAGACGATGAACGCACCCGAATAGCTGACGCGTCCGGTGTTTTCGCAATAAGCCACAAAGGCCCCCGGCAGCGAACGCCCGAGGCTTCCGCCCAGCACGCCGCCCAGATACATCCGCGGCTCGGCGGTCGGGGCCAGCGACGGACAGTTGCCCGCCGAGGAGATCTCGCCGCCGTTCTTGCAGCGGATGACGATGTATTTGTTCATGCCGCAGACGCCGCCCACGTAATTGTCGTGCTGCGACCGTAAGGAACGGTGCGAAATCGAACCATAGTTCTCGCAGCGTTCCAGAATGCCATGGTTCACGTCGGCTATGAAGCCTGCGAAAAAGGGTTCATCGCCGTTGTCCGACACCTTCATCGAACAACTGGCGGCGATCACCACGTTACGCACGACGCTGCCCTCGGCAACCAGCCGGAACAAGCCGCCGTCGGCCTTCCAGTTCAGAATCGCATGGCCTTCGCCGTCGAATACGCCCTCGAAATTCCCGATCCGCGCAAAACGTTTTACCTTACTCATGTCGATATCGGCTTTCAGGTGCACTTCGCCGCGCTCGTCCTGCCATGCGGTGATGTCGCCGCCCGCATTGACGGCCTCGGCAAAGGCTGCAAGGTCCGCAGCGGAGGAGATACCGCCCGCAACGGCAGCCAAAGTTACCGTCACGGCAAGAAGGGTCAATGACAATTTCTTCATAATTCGGTTAAATTTTCAAGTTTGTTACCACTCCAACGTAGTCGTATAATGTTCGCCGAAACGGTCGGTCACGTCGACCGTCGCAGAGGTCGCACCCGCTGTGGGGAGGATGCGGAAGATATGAGTCGTTTTGAAAGGTTCGAATGTCGCCTTGTCCTGAACGGAGTTGTAATAGGCGGCCATCTGCACGAAATTCCCGTCATAGGCGGCCAGCCGGACCATCTTCTCCCCTTGTTTCCCGCTGTCGGTATAGCGGACATCGCCCCAGCGGGCGTCGTAGCCCCAGACATTGACATAAAAATAGCTGTCGTCGTAATACGTTCCGGGCGCATAAGCCTGCATCTGATGATCGTGTTCCAGTCCCGAAGGTACGTCATTCTCGTAAGCATACGGTTTGTAGTACCAGCTAATCGCTTCGCCATCCACGTCGATCACCAGATAACCCCGCGGCGTGCCGTCGGTCGAAATCCGTTCGTTGAGCCACAGCGCGCCCGTCGAACGGGCGAGGATGTGCGACTCGACATGGGGGAATTTCGCAGACAGTTCCTCGTCCGAATAGGCATAGTTGAAATTGATGTGCGAATGGCCCGCCCACGTGTGCACGCAGGGAAACTGCGACAGGCGCGAAGCATAGTCGGGTCCGTGCTTGTCCTTCTCGGCAGGTTCGGAGCCGGGTTTGCGGAACATCGAACTATGTGCACAGACCATCACGGTTTTGCCCGGATCGACGTATTTCAGGTCGTTGCACAGCCAGCTGTACACCTCGTCGGAGAGTCCGTCGCTGTAAGCCCCCGTATTGTTCGGGTCGAGCGTATTGTTCTTCATGATGATATTGTAGAGGAAGATGAAATGGAGTGCACCCAGTTCGACCGAATAGCACGTCGGACCGAGGTATTCCTCGAATTTCGCAACCGCTTCGCGGTCGGTGGCCACGTCCTGCACATGGTCGTGGTTGCCTATCACGTTGAACACCGGGAAATCGAAATCCGCAATCCGCAATCCCGGCGCAGTAGGTCGGGTAAAGCGACATGTCGTTGTGGACCAGATCGCCCAGGCAGATGCTGTAAACGGGACGGTCGGTGATCGACGCGGCCGTTTCACGCAGGTCGCGGCACATATCCTCGTACATGTCGATCGAATGATAGGCGAACTTGTCAAAGCCGGCGTTGCGCGACCGGATCTGCGGGTCGGCTGTCATCAGGATCGTATAGCGCGAAGCTGCCTTCCTGCGGGTCTGAAGCGTAAAATCGGCCTTGACCTTGGTCGAGCCCTCCGGAATGCGCTGCCAGAACTGCGGAAGGCCATCCTTCACCGGAATTTCGTATTCAGCCGGAATGGTCAGTTGCACGAAGCGGCGCTTCGTGAGATCGCTGGCAAGCGCATAGTTTCCGCCCTCGTCAGTGAGGGTCGTCAGCATTCCGTCGCTCACGACCACGCCTTCGACGGGCAGCCCGCGCTGATCGACGACCTTTCCCGTGACGGTAGCATCGCCGCTCCCCGGTTCGGTATAGCCAGGAGTATCTTTACCGCCGCAGGCCGTCAGCAACAGCCAGCCGACCAGAATCGCAAAAACAATTTTTCGTACCATTCGCATCGTTTTGTAAATGGGGGGGGGTGAAGCGGAGCCCCGCTCCACTAACCGTTTATTTCCCGTCCCAGAGGGTGTTCCCCGAGCCTGTGAAATTGCTGTCGCTGCAGACATCGTCGGCCGTCAGGGCCACGGGATCGCCGCTCTTTCCCTGGAACTGGCCGCCGAAACGGCAATCATTGATTGTCGTACCCTTAACCGAAGTTCCGGCAACACCGCCACCTGCAATCGTCTTGGAGCCGTATACCTGAGAATAGAGGATTCCGTAATGTTTGCAATCCCGGACAGCGGAGCCTTCCAACAAGGCACCGACAACACCGCCGATCGTGATGGGGCTTGCGGTATCGTCCACCGTAACGGTCGCCTGATTCACACATCCTTCAATCTGCGCATTCACGGCCGTAGCGACAATACCACCGGCCCGACCGAGGCGGGTATCGGAAGAATTGGTAGAGAAATCCCCCTTATTGGTGCAGTCCGTGATCCTGGCACCGTCGACATAGCCGACTACACCGCCGGCCGCTCCGCGATAGGAAATAATCAGCCCCGTATTCGTGACCGACGAAATGACATTGACATCGGCATCGGCTGCCGCAACGGCCGCTCCGATGATGCCACCGGTAAAATTACCCCGCTTCGAGGCCTCCTTGTCACCGTAGTCTACCTGATTATTCCAGTAATTCGCATTGATCGCACCGCTGTTGGAGCAATCCGAAACCGAGCAGTCAGATGCAAATACAAATCCGACAATCCCTCCCAGATAAGTGGGTCTGGAATCGTTGCGGGCCAATTTTGCGTGAGTGACAGCGCCATGGTTCTTCGAACCGGTGACCGACGCTCCCGAATTGATGATATCCACGACATTCGCGTCACCGATCTGGCCCACGATGCCGCCCAAACTGCGGATGTTCCAATTAGAAGTCCCGGAAGCCGGACCTGCCGTTACAGAAACAGCTCCGTCATTCACCGTATTGGATATGGATGTACCGAGATGCTGGCCTGCAATACCTCCGATATAAACATAGGATTCTGCATTATGTTCCATCAGATCTACCGAAACAGCTCCCGAATTGGTCGTGTCGCCGTTGCCGGTGATCGAACTCTCCTCCATCAACTGACCTGCGATACCACCGACATAGGCGTATCGGGGACCGATATACCCCTCCTTCAGCGGGCCGTCGGCTCCACTAGGATTACCGGGAAGCGACACCGCCGCTACATTGACAACATTCGACACGGCGCCGTCGGCCGAACCGACGATCCCGCCGATAATGACAAACTTACAGATTGCCGCAGCCGAAAGGCTGCCGCGGTTTTTGCTGTCGGAAAGGGCTCCGGTCGTTTTTCCGGCAATACCGCCGGCATAAGCGTAGCGGCAGGCATCACCCATGCGGTTGGCCGTGATCGACACCGGCTGCTTGTTGGTACAACCCGTGACCGCATCGTCCGCCCATCCAACGATACCTCCCGTATAGCTCATATAAGCCGCCGTAATCTTCAAAGCGACCGATCTATCGCCCTCGGTCGAGCAGTTCTCGACCGGACCGCCGGCATAGCCGACCACGCCGCCCGTGTAGAGGCTGTATTTCTTGTTATCCTTTTCCGTGGCTCCGCTGGACGCGATGGCCCCTTCGTTGACACAGCCCGTCAGCACGGCTCCGGCTTCCGTCCGGGCCACGACGCCACCGATCGAAAGATCGTTGCAAACCACCTGGCTGCCCAGCGTAACGAGCCCGCTGTTCGAACAGTTCTCGACACGTCCGGTCGCCCCGACCAGACCGACCAGACCGCCTACGCCGCACGCTCCGTCGACCGTAGCAGTGACGTCGAGCGTCACCGCGGCCATGTTGCTGCAATTCCGCAGCGTGCCGTTGCAGACCCCGACAAGCGTCGCAACATATTCATCCGCGGCGATGGCCTTGGCGGTCAGTTTCGACGTGCCGTCGATCGTCAGGTCGGCGATCTCCGAACTCTCGGCCGTATAGCCGAAGAGTGGCTGCGCGGCTTTCCAGTTCAGGATTGAATGGTTGTTGCCGGCAACAATGCCGTCGAACGGACGGTCCTCCGTCCCGACAGGCGTCCACTCGACATCGGTCATATCGACGTCGCCCAGTATCTGCACCGTCTTGCCGTCCTCGCCGGAGGTCCAGTCGGAGACGTCTCCGCCGGCGTTGAACGTCTCGGCGAACATCTTCAGTCCGGCTCCCGAAACGATACCGCCCGCCGGATAAAACGCCTGCCTGATGACGGGCAGCTCGGTCTTGGCGCTGACATCCCTGATCGACAGTTCGATCGTAGCCTCGCGCTCCGTCTTCGTATCGCTCGGGTTCTCCCCGACCGAGAACGTATAGGTCACCGTCTCCCCGTCGTCCGTTCCCGGCGTGTAGGTCACCCACGTCGGACAGGTCACGCCCACAATGGCTTCGGACGGAGCCTGCACGTCGAATTCGACCGCACCGCGGGCCGCCAGGTTGAGCCGGTTCTCTTCGTCGAACGACAGGCCGGTGCCGAACTGGTAAACCGCATAGGAGGTGCTGTAACCGACCCCGTCGGTGGGCTCGAGCGTCAGCTCGCCGTAACGCCCCTCCGCAGAGGTGTTAGCGTCGCAGCGGATGCGAAGCGTCGAGGTGGTCATACCCTGCCCGTCGGGCTCCGAGGTCTCGACCACCTCGGCGTGAATCCACTCCGAATCCACCGGCTGCCACGTCGAAAGGGTCTTTACCTCCACGTCGAAAGCCTCCGTATCGCCGGGAGCCACGACGGAATAAATCCGATCAAGGATGAAGATGTTGCCCGATTGATCGACCTCCATCTGGCAGGTATACGCCCCGGCCGCAAGGGTCACAACGGCGTTGCGGGTCTTGAAATCATCGTTGGCGGTCACTTCGATCGTAAACTCACTGCTGCCGGTGTGGACGGTCTCCTCGTCGACAATGCACCAGTCGCTGTCCGACGAAACCTTCCAGCGCACGGTCTCCGCATTGAGCGACACGGCGACGCGCGCCGTCTGGCTCGAGCTGGTCATTCCTCGGGTAACATCCCAACCGGGGGTCAGTACAATTTCCAGTTTATCGGGTCCCGATGTCCCTTCGTCGGAGGAACAGGCGGCAAAAACGACCGTCGCCGCCAGGAGCAGAAAAAATATCTTTTTCATAGGTTCTTT
Source organism: uncultured Alistipes sp. (assembly GCA_944321195.1). Classification (GTDB taxonomy): domain Bacteria; phylum Bacteroidota; class Bacteroidia; order Bacteroidales; family Rikenellaceae; genus Alistipes. Next base: position 61,864 of record CALUKL010000043.1, on the reverse strand, counting down.
CCGTTATTTGCGTTTGTTAGTGTGGTCGGCCCACCATACGTTGGTGGTCATGTTGTTCGTGCCTCCGAGCCAGCCGTTGACCGCTTCGGAGTAGTGGACGGAGTTGCGGAACTCCTCGTCGGCAGGGTAACGCAGACGCGTGGGCAGGATGCCGTCGTTGTCGGCCAGCGCCTTTACGGGCATCTCGGGATACCCCGTGCGGCGGTAGTCGCACCACGACTCGATGCCTACCAGGAAATTCGAAATCCATTTCTGGGTCAGGATGCGTTCGAGCACCTCCTCGCCCTCGAGCGCATCGATCGACACACGCGCATTGGAGAGGAACGACGTGAGGTCAGCCGACGGATTGTCGGTCCACTCGTAAACAGCCTCGGACACCGCCGTCAGGTAATACTCCTTAGGAGTCCCGGCAATCCAGCCGCGGTAGGCGGCCTCGGCCCAGATGAAATAGAGCTCCGAATAGTTCATCAGCGGGAAATGATCGCGGTCCTGAATTACATTGCGCCGATAGTGGGCCGCAACGTCGAAATAGGTCATCAGTTCATTGTAGGTGATCTGTGTCGGTACGCCCACCAGTTTGTCGAAATAGTAATCCACGCGCGGATCTTTCAGTCCGGCCTCCGTATCGTACATCTCATCCATCAGGCGCTCGCAGATCATGTTGTTGTTCCAGAGCCCGGCACGCAGGTTGTGGAACGGCGTGTACTGCGCGTTGACCGTCGCGTCGAATTTCACGTTGGCAGCGTTGGCACGGCTCTCGAAAACAGGATAGGCTTCCGGATTGGAGAAGATCTCGTTGAGCTTCGTCACGGCACCGAGCCGCTCGCCGTTCGGCTCCGACTCATCCTTCAGCGCGACACGCATCAGCAGGCGGACGTAAAGCGAGTTACCGAATTTCCGCCACAGGGCCACCTTGCCATCGTACATATAGTCCTCGAGCGCATCGAAATCTGTCCCGTCGGCCAGCATTTCGTTGGCCAGTTCGAGTTTCTCGAACATGTCGCGGTAAATCTCCTTCTGCCCGTCGTAGGCCGGGCTGAACTTGTTCTGGGTATATCCCTCACAGGCTTCGAAATAGGGCACGTCGCCATACGTGTCGGTAACGGTCGAAAGGGTGAGCACCTTCAGAATGTAGGAAATAGCCAAACCCGTCCGGTCACCGTCCTTCTCGGCCTGCGTGCGCATGATCTCGGCATTTCCGGCCCAGCGGTAACCGTTCTGCCAGAGATAGTTGACGATCGAGTTGTTGAAGCGGTAGTTATAGATGCGTTCGGCCGAGGTCTGCCCCTGCACGGTGTACTGCATCAACTGCGAATTGACATCGAACGAACGGTTCAGCAGCGCGTATTCGAACCCGAAGGTGATCGGCTGCACGAAGCTCGTGGCGTTGGAACTCTGCAATGCGTTCCGGTTCACGTTCATCTCCTCGAAGTTGGAACAACCGGACAAGACGAACGCCCCCAGCATGCAGGCTACGGTATATTTTATCATCGTGTTTTTCATAATTCGGTTCCTCCTGCGTTAGAAAGTGATCTTGATACTGCCACCGAAAGCGCGGGTGCCGGGCATCTGGGCGATCTCGAATCCCGGGACGATGGATGCCCCGCGCATGAAGGCGCCTTCGGGGTCCCAGCCGGGGAAATCCGACCAGCAGAAGAGGTCGCGGCCGTAAACCGACAGCACGAGCCCCTTGATGATGCGGGTCTTCGACAGCCATTTCTTCGGGAATTCATAGTCGAGGCGCAGCTCGCGCAGTTTGAGGAACTGCGTGCTGACGAAATTCTGCTCGGCATTCTGGAAGGCGTAGGCCAGCCCGTAGTACTCGGTGATATCGGCCGTACGGTAGGTGTTGCGCACGTAGTTGCCGTCGGGAAGCTGGTTGACGCCGTTCAGGACCAGACCGTCGTAACGTCCCGGCAGCGAGACCGTACCCTTACCGCGCGAACCCAGCAGGGCGTTGCTGTAAGAGTAGACGTGTCCGCCGTGCTGGCCGTCGAAGCTGACCGAAAAGGTCAGCCCCTTCCACTTGACGCTCGTGCCGAAGCCGCCCTTCCAGTCGGGCATGCAGTCGCCGAGTTTTATCAGCTCGTCGGTGTACTGCGGGTAACCGTTCTCGTCGATCACCATCTGGCCGCTGACGTCGGTCAGCGAACCGTCCTTACCCACGATATACGAACCTTCAGGGGCGCGTTTGTAGCCCAGACCGTACATCGTCGACATCGACTGCCCCTCGTAAGTCGTCATATAGACGTGCGACGAGTAGGAAGCCACAATCCACGAATCGACGCCCTCGCCCAGTTCGAGCACCCGGTTGCGGTTGAGCGACCAGTTCACATAGGCTTTCCACTGCACCTGCTTGGTCTTGATGAGCGTTCAGTTGGCCGAAATCTCCCAGCCCCAGTTGCGGATGCGACCCGAATTGCCGTAATATTTCGCAACGCCCGAGGCATAGCTGACGGGGATGCTCACGATCTGGTTCTTCGACTCGCCGTCGTAGTAGGCGACGTCGAGATTCAGTCGGCTCTGGAACAGGCGGATGTCGGCGCCCACCTCCCACGAGGTCACGATCTCGGGTTTGAGGTTCGGGGCGGCGATGGTCGTGGGAATCTGGTAATTGCCCGAGAAATCCGAGGAGGTCAGGTAATTGTCCGTTCGGAAGGGCTTCGTGTCGTTACCCACCTGGGCGAAGCTGCCGCGCAGTTTGACCAGGTTCACCACGTTGCGTGCCGAACCGAAATCGATCAGCTCGTTCAGCACACGCTGGCCGAAACCGACGGATAGAAATAGGAGTTGTTGTTGACGGGCAGCGTCGACGACCTGTCGTTGCGGCCCGTGATGTCGAGGTAGACGGCGTCACGCCACGAGAGCGAGACCAGTCCGTAGATACTGTTCGTCTGACGCTCGTAAGCGTAGTTGTCGGTCTTGATGCGGTTGACCGAGTTGGCCAGCGAGTAGATACCCGGCTGCTTGAGCTGCTCGGCCGTCATGATCGTCTGCACAAACGAACGGTTGATGATGCTTCCGCCGAGGTTGGCCGTGAGGTTGAACCCGGCGCCCAACTTGCGGTCGTATTTGAGCATGAAATCGCCCGACAGCTGCAGCGAGGTGAGCTTGGTCTCGTTGTACATACCGTACTTGTACGAATAGGAACTCTTGGGATGGCGGCTCGTGCGCAGGTCGCGCGAGAAATCCATACCGCCGCGGATCATCAGGTCGAGTCCCTTGTAAAGGTGCAGGTTCAGCGTCGTATTACCGTAAGCACGGTCGCGGTCGAGCGTGTTGAGCTGCTCGTAAGCCGTGAAATAGGGGTTGTTCTTACCGCCCGAGAGACCGGCATCCTGCTGAACGTGCTCCTGTCCGGGCAGCCAATACTGCTTGGCCCAGTCCATGTTGATATTGGGCGCCATGCACCACAGCGAGTACATGATCGAACTGGAACCGTAACCCATCACGGGCAGGTTGTCGTTGTCGCGGCGGTAGTAAGTGAACGACGTGTCCATCGTGAACCACTTGTTGACCTTGTTGTGGCTCTTGAGCGACATCGACTGCTTGCTCCACGGCGAATTGGGAACGATCGACTCGCTGCGGTAATCGGTCACCGAGAGGCGGATCGAATTGTTCTTGTTGATTTTGCCCGAGACCGAAAGCGAGTTGGTCGCCGTCCAGCCCGTCTGGAAGAAATTCTTGAACCAGTTGCCGTAGCTCACGAACGGCGTCTTGATGCGCACGCCGTTCTCATCGACACCGATGCCGCGGCTCGCGTCATAGTACTGGTAGTAGAGCGACCCGTCCATCTTGGGACCCCACGACGACACATCGGTCGTATTGGAACCCTCGCCGTCGACCGGATCTCCGTAATGGAACCCGTCGTTACCCTTGGCCGAACCCTGACCGTAAACGTATTGGAAATCGGGCGAAGAGTTAATCTGATCGACCACGAAATTCGAGGTGAATGTGACCGAAACCGCTCCGTCCTGGCCTTCGCCGGATTTCGTGGTGATGATGATGGCGCCGTTGGCCGCCTCCGAACCGTAGAGGGCCGTGGCGGCGGGGCCTTTCAGCACCGTGATGTTCTCGATGTCCTCGGGGTTGACGTCGCCCGTACCGTCGCCGTAGTCGACGGAATAGGCGCTGCCGTAAGCGGACGAGGTGTTGAACATCGGCACGCCATCGATCACGAAGAGCGCTCCGTTGTTCGTGAGGTCGATCGACGACTCACCGCGCAGCGTCACGCGCATCGAACCGCCGCCGCCCGTATTGGCCTTGGACAGCGTCAGACCGGCGACCTGTCCAGAGAGTCCCGAAAGCCAGTTGGACGAGGTGCTCGACGAAGAGAACATATCCCCGTCGACTTTCGTCGCGGCGTAGCCCAGCGACTTCTCGTCACGCTTCATACCCAGCGCCGTAACGACTACATCGTCGATGGCCTGCGCCGAGCTGACGAGCCTCACGTCAATCTGCGTCTTGCTGCCGACATAAATATCCTGCGTCTTGAAGCCCAGAAAACTGAACGACAGCTGATCGCTGGGACGCGCCTTGATGCGGTACGAGCCGTCACTTTCGGTGACGGCGCCTATGAGCGAACCTTTCACGATCACGCTGGCTCCCGCAACAGGCTGTCCGGTATCGTCCTTAACGACACCCTGTACCAATACGGGGGTCGCCGAGGGCGTATTTTTCTGCTGGGAGGGGGTAACCTGACGCTCCACACCGGTGTCGGCGGACCGATCGCCGACGGTTACGGCAGCTTCGGACTCCTGCGCCTGCGCAACGGATTTGCCCGTATTTTTGCGTTTGATCAGGATTTTATCCTCCCGGAACTCGTAGGTGAGGTCGCTTCCGGCGAAGATCTTCGCCAGCACGTCGGGAACCGGAGCCTGCTTCACGGAAAGCGTGACAGGAGCGGCTTTGCCCACCAGTTCGTTGTTGAAGAAGAACGTGTAGTAGGTCTGGGCCTCGATCTTTTTCAGGACCGTGGCCAGCGGCGCCCGCTCGACGGTAAGCGTTACGGTCGCAGGTTTCTCCCCGGCTTCGGAGGCATGGGCAATGCCTGCGACTGCCAGAAACATCGCTGCAAGTCCGCACGCCAGCCAGCGTTTCAGGGTTTTGCGGTGACCTTCGGATTTGTTAAAATTGCTCATTCACTTAATGTTTAGGTAGTTAAAAATTCATTTCTTATTTTCGTTTCGCCCTCGAAAGGAAATATTCCCCGTCGATATTAGTGATGGAGAGTCTTACAGGAGAGGTCTCGGAGATCATCCGGAGGGCTTCAGGCAGCGTTTCCCGGTCCACCACGCCCGTATATTGCAGGTCGGCGATCTCTTCGTGGATGTTGATCTTCACCTGGTAATAGCGCGAAAGCTTGTTGGCCACGTCTTTCAACGGATGCCCCGAAAAAATCAGCCGCCCCTCGATCCAGCCGATCGAGTCGTCGATACGCACCGCCCGCTTGGGGATCGTGTTGGCCGTTGCGTCGATCTGCAACTCCTCGCTGGGGGCGAGGACGATGACATCCTTCTTGATCTGCGCCTGCAGACAGCCCGTATGGAGCGTCACCACGGCGAACTTCTCCCGGGCGTAAGATTGCAGGTTGAACGAGGTCCCGAGCACCGTATAATTGTTGTTGGCGCTGTGGATGATGAACGGACAACTCTTGTCGGGCGCGATGGTGAAGAACGCCTCGCCGTCGAACTCGATCTCGCGCGTGGCCTTTCCGAATTTCAGGTCCACGGTCAGCGTCGCTTCGGAATTCATGCAAACCTTCGAACCATCGGGTAGCACGATGTCGAGTTTCTCACCGCGTGCCGTGCGGTATTCCAACGGCCGTGCAGCGCTGATCTCCACACCGCTTCCGGTATCGGGGAGCCCGGGAGTGCGTAGCCAGAACCAGACGGCGCAAATGCCTACCGCCAGCGCCGCGGCTACCGCGACATAGCGCCTGAACAACCTCCGGCGCGTGTTCACCCCTTCAGGAACGGCGAACAGGATCTTGTTGCGGGCGGCGAACCGCGCCCATTCCCGCTCCGCCTTGGCAGATGCGGGCTGCTCCCGGCCGGCGAGACACTTCCTGAAATAGGCCCGGTGTTCGTCGGACTCTTCCAGCCATCCCGCCAGTATACCGGCCTCCTCGCTGTTCAGGGTATTGTTCCGGTATGAATTGATCAGTCTGTCTATCTCCTTCTGCATAACTTACACAAAACAGATTTTTTCGTTACTTTCACTGAGTAGACACACCATTTGCGAATACCGATCCCCCGAAAATCAAAATTTGTACGATTTTTTTCGGACCGGGCTCTCCGGCCCCTGCATTAATGAAAATGCACTCCGGAAGCTGGGTATCCAACTTCCGGAGTGCGATGTAAATAGCACGGGATGCTTTATTCGGTACGCTTCGGTTCGACAGGCGGCAGGGGGCCGAACTCGCCCCGGGCCGACGCTTTGATGCTATATCCTTTGTACATCCAGTGGTCGCGATACCAGGAACACGGCATAAAGTCGCCTCCGAGCTGTTTCATCTTACGCTCCATGCGTTTGCGCAGTTCCTTCTTGACCGAAGCGTAGGCCGGGTCGCCGGCATAGTTGGTCAACTGCGTCGGATCGGCCTCCCGGTCGAGCAGCACTTCACTCCCGTCACGCAGGTAGCGGGCATAAGTGTAGCGTTTCGAACGCACGGCACGCCATTCGTAACCGTCTTTCCATTGGTAGGTGTGTCCCATGCTCTGCATGAAAGCGTATTCGGGTTCCCGACCTTTCTCCCCGCGGACGATAAAACTCAGGTCCTTGCCCTCCATCTCGCCGGGAATCTCCCCGTGCAGACCCACGAGCCCCAGCAGCGTGGGTCCGATGTCGGGTGTATTGAGGCAGGCGTCGCTTTCACGGCCCCCGGTGTCGTATCTGGGGTCGCGGATCAGGAATGGAATGCGGGCCGACTCATCGTAGAACGTCAGCTTGTACATGCGTCCCTGCGACCCGAACTGCTCGCCGTGGTCCGAGGTGAAAACGACGATGGTATTGTCGGCGATGCCCAACTCTTCGAGCAACGCCATTACGCGCCCGAACTGCTCGTCGAGCGAATTGACCATCGCATAGTAGCAGCGCAGCATCTCACTGTACTGGTCGGTGTCGATAAATGATTCGCGCCATTTCTTCTCCCCGTCGAAGAATTTTTGCGGATAGCGGTCCATGTGGGGGTCGGGCGTCCGTTTGAAATTCTCCGGCAGGTCGAAATGCACATCCCGGAAGCGCTCGTAACAGCGCGGATCGACATTGCTGCGGACCCACGGATCGTGAGGCGGATTCCAGGAGAGCATCACGGCGAAGGGTTCCTCAGCCGCGGCCTTCTTACGAATGTAGTCCAAAGCTAACGAGGTAATATCTCGGGACTGTATTGGCCCTTCAACTCGACGAACCGATGGTCACCGTTATCATCCTCGGTATGATAGAAGGCATTGTAACTTTTGTGATTGAACGAATAGGCCGCCCAATAATCATCGAATCCCATGCGTTCGGGGCCCGGCTCACGGTCACGGCGGTGCAGATCGGTCCAATGGTGCTTGCCTACATAACCCAGTTTGTAGCCTGCATCACCCAGCACATGGGCCCACGTACGGTGATTCGGATTGAGGTTGATCTCGTTGATGACCATACCCGTCGAACTCTGGTATTTACCCGTGATGAGACAGGCCCGGTGAGCGGCGCTTACGGGAGTGGAAGAGACTGCTTCGGTGAAATCGAGGGCCTGCGCGGCAAACCGGTCGATGTTGGGTGTGACGGCCTTGGCATTGCCGGTGTAGCCCAACGCGTCCCAACGCAACTGGTCGGCGATGATATATACGATATTAGGTTTCTGCGGCGCTTCAGGCCCCCGGGCCTGCGCCGAGATCGTTACACCGGAAAGCAGCAGTCCGGCGCTTACGGTTTTTGGGACGATATGCATATTCGCAATGTTCGGTTTGACGCCACAAAGATAAAGAATAATCAACAAATATATCTCCGGAATCTCCCGGCGACCAGATCGGGCATCGGTAACCAAAAGAACAGCAAGGCGATAAAATGCATGAAAAATTAGGAATAAAAAACGCCGTCGGATTATCCGACGGCGTTTCTGGTACTCGGAGCCACCACACGAACTATAAACATAAACAACTATTCATTAGATATTTATAAATAATCACAGCTCTGTCGATTGTATTTGATTTGAGGTTTTTTCGTTGTCTTTTACATCTTAAATAAACCGATCATACTTATACTTTGATCATACCGTCACGTTAAGTTTTTTGCTGAACTTTTTAGTTGTGAAGCCCCTCCAACCTTTTGTACCACTTTAGCATAGTGTAATATTCATTCAGGTCGGGAAGCCGGTTTGTCTGATATAAGTGGTCAGCCCGCAATGATGGTCAATCGGGAATGAATAACTCTCCCCGAACATAAACAAAGGCGTGGCCGCCTCATATTCCACGATTTTATTCAATGCCGTGTCGAAAAGTGCTTTCTGCTCCGGCAGGGCCATTTTTTCAATCGCATCCGACAGGTCGAAAAACAAGTGATACGGATACCTGTCGAAATGCTGAACAAATGATACGTCAATATCCGCTGCAGCGGTAATACCGCAGGCACGACCTTACGGTGGATGAAACCTGCTGATTGACATCGCCCTTCTGATAATCTACCTTGCGCAAGCCTTCCCGATCCTGCAGCTCCTGGCCTTTGATGCTCGGGTGAAGTCCGTATTTTTGCTCGAGGTCCCGCAGGATCGACATCGAACGATCATACTCGTGCGAGTCGGAGATCTTCCGGCCCGTCGAATCAACTTGTAATGAAACAACGTGCAGGTGTTCGCGGGCAATGTCTCCGTGTTTGAATACGATATAGGGCTGCTGTTTCTTTGCAGAAACAAAAGTCCCGAGTCGCAACGAAATAGATTTGAGAATTGATTATTGAATTAATTTTATAAAAGCCATTATGGGGTGAACATAACAGCTCGCAAGGAGAAAGTCCTGTGATGAGCATTTGTCCTCATCAATGACTTTTATGTTGCCGGGGATCTGTTAGGGTGATAGACATCAGGTCTTAAAAACAACTTCAGTCGAGAGCAACTTATTATTAACTAAAATTTTATGCATCATGCAAAGTGAGGTTCATGTAGGAATTGATGTTTCGAAATTCACATTGGATGTATTTATCCTCGAAGTACGGTCGCACCTCAGATTCAAGAACAATTCGAACGATTTTCCGGCCATTCTTCAATGGATAGAGAAATGCACGAAGCGCCAATCCGCTTTTATTTGCTTCGAACATACGGGCGTTTATTCGATGGCTTTGGCTGCATTTCTGGAATCGCAGCATATTGTTTGTATTTGCAATGGTTTCGCCTTTGGAAATCAAACGTTCCATGGGTATTGTACGTGGAAAGAATGACGTCGTCGATTCCAAACGCATTGCCGAATACGCTTCCAGATTCCGGGACAAGATCGTCGTGACGAAATTACCGGCCAAAGATATTACAAAGACTGCATTTTCTTCTCACGTTGAGAGATAAGACCGCAAGAACCTTGTCCGGGTATATCATGGCAGTCAATGAGGTTCAGAGGGGTATCGGACATGAGGAACTGTCTGACCTATTTGCAACGTATGACGCCATAATAACTGCCTTGAAATCGGAAATCAAGAAAATAGAAGCCGCGATCAAGCATATAATTAACACCAACCCAGACCTTAAAACCTCTTTCAAATTGACGACTTCGCTAAAAGGTGTAAGTCTTATCGTGGGGACATACATGATCGTATATATTTGTAACTTCACCAAATTCGCAACATGGCGCAAATTTGCCTGCTACTGCGGCATAGCACCGTTCAGCCATCAATCCGGAACCAGCGTCAAAGGCCCTGCGCAAGTAAGTCCTATCGCTAATAAACAACTGAAACGGTTGCTCCATTTAGCGGCGGTAAGTGCGGCTTCGCACGATCCGGAGCTGCGCGAATATTACATCCGCAGGCAGTCGGAAGGAAAATCGAAGATGAGCACGCTCAACATAATCCGCAACAAAATCGTTGCCAGAGCATTCGCCATTGTAAAACGAGGGACTCCGTATGTGAATATCAGACAATATGCAGCTTAATAAGAATATGTCCATATAACTAAATATTAATACATTGACCATCCGCACCATTTAATAACAATCTTCCGACAGCAAAATTTTCCCTGCTTTTTTCTTGCTTTTGAACTTAGGATGCTGTTTGCGCATTTGACCGTCAGCTACCGGATTAACCGTCGGCGTGTGACGCATGAATTTGCCTTGAAAGTGTTGAATCTGACAGGCTACAAGGACTATTACGGTCATCGTTACAACTACCTTACCGGGCCGGTGGAACTTGAACGCGTGGCGAATATTGTTTCCAATATCAGCTATCGAATCGAACTTTAGGCTGCTGTTGATGCGCTTCGGACGCAGGAACGATCAACCGATGGATCCGTATAACGGGACTGTTTCAAGCCTGTCGTTTTAGCGAGATTTGCATTTCAGCTTTTGAGATTGTTCTGATATTGGGTCGGGGTGATTCCCTTGATTTTTTTGAATTGCCGGTTGAAATTTGAAATATTCTCGAACCCCGATTGATAGGCGATTTCCGCGATGTTCAGATCGTGCTCCTGCAATAGTTTGCACGCATAACCGATGCGCGTTTGTTGTAAATACTCCTTGAATGTCATACGGTGTGTTTGTTTGAACCGTTGGCTGAAGGCCGTATTGGACATGTTCGTCTCCTGGAGGAGTTGTTCGATCGTGATGTTGTGTTGGAAATTTTGCAGGATGAATCGCAGAGCCCGTTGCATGGGGTCGTGTATGTCCACCGGATATTCTGAAACGTAGGCCGCACTCGTCAATAGCCGGATCTGCGGTTTGGTGATGAAGATCCGGAAAATGTCGAAGAGCGCATAGAGCTGCTCACCGGAATTCATCTGCTCCATTGCGTGCATGATGCGGATGATCTGACGCTTGGTCTCGCCCAGAAATTCGATGCCCATGATCGAACGGGTCAGAAAATCGGACAAAGCCCGGTTCTCGGGACTGTTCATGAACTGCTCGCCCAGGAAGTTGCGCACGAACTGGATGACAATCCCTTCACCCTTGAAAATGTCGGGTTCCTCAAAGTAGTCCGGCGTGCACATCCATTCGTGTGGAATATTGGCCCCAACCAATACTAAATCATCGTTCTCGAAGCGTCCCACATGATCCCCTACGATTCGTTTTCCTTTGCCTTGGGTAATGAGAACGAGTTCATATTCAGGGTGATAGTGCCATGTCGAGAACGGTTTGGTCTCCTTATAATAAATAAAAGAGTTGGATACCTCGCGGCGAAGGCGGATGTGAGCAGGTTTTGTCATGATCGTGTTTCTGGTTGTCTCAAAGACAAAGATACGAAAAGTCAGGTATAAGAAAACAGATCTGTCTGCGATTTTTGCCGATACGCTTTCTGGATTCCATATATATATGTTGTATGAAATGCCCTGGAGGTCGGTTTTCAGACGAATGGTACTTTTCTGTAGGTTTGTATTGGAATTCGAAATAAAAGTATCAAATTCGAACAGACCGAAACTGTATTTTTGCATTAACACGAGTGAAAACGTCAAAAACTCGATAAACTAACCTAAATGATCCTTATGAAAAAAACGCATCCTCTTTTTCCGGACTTGAGGTCGGCAACTCTTCCGTAGAGTCGATTTCGGGACAATCGTCCCCCAAATGAAAAACCTAAAACTAAAATTTTCTGATGGTATGAGAAGATATCTATTTATCTTGTTTATGCTGACTTTGTGTCCCGGGATCTTCGCCCAAAATGCGAAAATCGCCGTTAATGGACGTGTAACCGATGCACAGGGCGCACCGGTTGTCGGCGCTTCAGTGGTTGTGAAAGAGCATCCGGAGATCGGTACCGTTACGGGCTCCGATGGAAAATTCTCCATCCAAATTCCCCCCCCCTCCAATGGGAAGACGCTCATCGTAAGTTTTATCGGATTTACGACTCAGGAGATCGCTCTCGGTGGAAAGAGCTTTGTGGATGTCAGGATGACGGAAGATGTTCAGACGCTCGATGATGTGGTGGTGGTCGGTTATGGTGTCCAGAAACGGGCCAATTTGACTGGGGCTGTTGCTACCGTCGATGTTGACAAGACCATCGGCTCTCGTCCTGTTACGGACCTTGCCCGCGGTCTGCAGGGTGCTTCGCCGGGGCTGATGGTAACTACTTCGAGTGGTAATATCGGCCAGGATGCCGAAATCCATATTCGAGGTATTCAAGGTTCGATCAATGCCGAAGCCAAACCGCTGATTCTGCTCGACAACGTAGAGATCGACAACCTGATGATGGTCAATCCCTCCGACGTGGAGTCGATCTCCATTCTGAAGGATGCCGCATCGGCTTCGATCTATGGAGCCCGGGGTACCTGGGGTGTGATCCTCATCACAACAAAGAAGGGTACCAAGGGAAAGCCCACGGTCTCCTACGACAACAGTTTTGCCTGGTCGTCGCCCATGAATACGCCGGAAATCGCTGACGGTGCGCTCGGAGCTGAATACATGCTGGCGGCTTATCGCCGCACGGCTCCCAATCAGGCCAGTTTCAATATCCTCGGGGCCTATTACGACGATTTGAGTATCGAGCGGATGCGCCAGTGGAAGCAACTCTACGGCGGCAAAAATCTCGGCGACGAGATGGTGTTGGGCCGTGACTATGAGATCCGCGGCGGCAAACCCTATTTCTACCGGGCATGGGATGTTGACGACATCTTCCTGAATGATGCCTCCTTTCAGCAGAAACACAACCTTTCCATTTCGGGCGGTAGCGACAAATTCTCCTATTTCGGAAGTTTCGGAGTGCTCGACCAGAAGGGTTTGGTGAAGATTACACCTTCGCCGGACCGCTTCACCCGCTTCTCCGGGACGTTGCGCCTTGAAGCCAAACCGACCAAATATCTGACTGTCCGCGGCGGATTGATGTTCTCCAATTCGGATAAGGATTATCCCAATTTCCGGTTGGCCAATGCCGCCAACGGTGCCAACGAGTATTGGTTCAATATCTACCGTTATCCCGAGACCTATCCTTACGGCACGATTGACGGGAAACCGCTGAAGAACATCCGCACCGAACTTGAACAGGCACACATGAACAAGAATATCACCACGATGAGCCGTTTCAATATCGGTACGACGTTGACGCTGGCGAAGGGTTGGACCGTCGACGCCGATTATACGTACGTGGCCAACAATGCGCACAAGAAGACGGCGACCTCGCCTATCAGCGGTATCAACCATTGGGCCGATGCAACGTTGACCAAGTATGAAACCAATTTCTTCCCCGCCGAGGATTATGTGATTCTCAACTCTACATGGACCAACCGGAATGTGGGCAAGGCCTATTCGACCTATTCGAAAAGTTTCGGCAACCATAATCTCAAGTTAATGGCCGGTCTTGATGTTGAATATTACCGCACCGAATACCAGTATTCGAAGCGTTATGGACTCTATGATGCTTCGAAACCCGAACTGAACCTGACGGATTCCGAAATCCAAGAGACGACCGGATACCCCTCCCACTGGAGTACGTTCGGGTTCTTCGGGCGTATCAACTACAACTACAAGGATAAATATCTTTTCGAATTCAATATCCGTCGGGATGGAGCTTCGAAGTTCAACCGGAACTACAAGTGGGATACTTTCCCGTCATTTTCGTTAGGTTGGGTGATGAGTTCCGAACCTTTCATGGAGACGTTCTTGGAGAAGAGCCGGATTTCGTTCATCAAACTGCGTGCTTCGTGGGGCCAGATCGGAAACAACAACCTCGGCAGTTTCGATTACCTCTCGAAGATTACGGCCGGGAAGTCGAACTGGTTTATCGGAACCGCAAACTCGCTGATGTTCTCTACGCCTACTGTTGCGGCCGAAACCCTGACTTGGGAACCCGTAGAGACCATCGACGTCGGTGCCAATGTCAAGTTCTTCGATAACAGCCTTGATATCGAGTTCGACTGGTTCCGCCGGACGACCCGCGATATGGCTACCTTTGGTGAAGAGGTGCCTCTTTCGATGGGAGCATCGGCTCCGGCCCGCAATTACGGCGAACTGGTAACGATGGGTTGGGAACTTGCCGTCGGTTACAACAAGCGTTTCAACGACAATTGGTCGGTCAATGTCCAGGCCACGCTGTCGGATCAGACAGGGAAAATTACCAAACATGCCAACAAGGAGGTCAATATCAAGGCTGGCGGTAATACCTGTGATAATTATGAGGGTAAGATCCTCGGTGAAATCTGGGGGTATGAGACCGACCGTCTGTTCCGTGAGGACGATTTCGACGGGAACAACGGCGAGGCCAACCCCACTTGGTATTACGGGCTTCACACACCCAATCAGGATGCGCTCAATACGGCCAATGCCTTCCACTACGGTCCGGGTGACGTGAAGTATAAGGACCTGAACGGTGACGGCGTAGTTGACTATGGCGCCGGTACGAACCTTGATCACGGAGACATGAAGGTGATCGGTAACACCACGCCGCGCTATATCTTCGGCCTGCGAGTGGGATTTACCTACAAGAATCTCGATTTCAGCGCCTTCATGCAGGGCGTCGGCAAGCGGGACTACTGGGGTACCGGATCGCTCTTCATTCCGGCCTTCACCATGGGCGAGGCTGTCTACCAGAATCAGGTGACGAACTACTGGACCCCCGAACGGCCGAATGCCTTCTATCCGCGGCCTTCGAATCCGGGAGCCAATAACCATAACGGTAACTGGCAGTGCCAGACACGTTATCTGCTCGACATGTCCTATGCGCGCATGAAGAACATCACCATTGGATATACGCTTCCCAGGAAGTGGACCAGCAAACTGCATCTGGCTTCGGCCCGGATCTTTGTAAGCGGTGAGAACCTCTTCACAATCGACAACCTCGATATTACGATCGATCCGGAGATCCAGCAGAACTCCGTGGAGGGATTTACCGATGCCAAGAGTTTCGGACGTACCTATCCTTACTTCAGGACCTGGTCGTTCGGCGTTCAGATCAATTTGTAGTATTCGTAAAATACGACGGTTATGAAAAAGTATATGATATTGCTGGCCATGCTGGCAGGTACGGGGCTCGCGGGGTGTGAGGATTTCCTGACCAAAGAACCGCTGGCGTCGTTTACCGACGACAATTTCTGGGTTTCGGAGGCCAATGTTCGGGGATTTGCCTTCGGGTATTACGCCGACCGATTCCCCGGATTCGGGAACAACGACTCGGGTGGCGTGATGTCCATCCGACAGGCTCTCAACGACGACTTTACCAATATCAACCTTCCGGGATTCAATGCCCAGCCGACCAACAAGGGCGGTTTGTGGGGAACCTATTTCTCGGATATCCGCAAGGATAACATCTTTGTCGACCGAGTGGCTCGTGTACCGTTCGACGACCAGGAGACGGCGAATCACTGGATGGGTATTGCCCGCTTCTTCCGAGCTTTCGACTATTCGCTCTTCGCCTTCTCGTTTGGCGACGTACCCTATTATGATCACGAGTTGACCATTACTTCTCCAGACCTGTTCAAGACTCAGGATGACGTGACTTATGTGATGGATCGTGTGTTGGAAGATTATGAATATGCTGCACAGAACGTATTCATCTCGGATACCCGTACCGGTCCCGACAAACAGGTCGTTACGCGTGATGTCGTCGATGCGTTCTTTTCGCGGCACATGCTGATGATGGGGACCAAGCTCAAGTACGACCCCGATACGACCCCCGAGCAGATGGAACGCGTGGCAGTCTATCTGCAGGCGGCCAAAGATGCGGCTTGGCGTGTAATCAGTTCGGGGCGTCATAAACTTGCATCGAACTATCAGAAACTGTGTAGTACGGTTGATATCTCTTCGACGGCTGATGTCAAGCAGGAGATGATCCTCTTCCGGGTTTACGATACCGGTCTTGTGACCCATGCCATCATGTCGGGTAACCGCGAAACGACAGCCCAGGCCTATTCGGCACCCAAGGATCTGATCGATACCTATCTGTGTACGAACGGCCTGCCGATCAATCCGAAGGGAGAAACCAATACGGTCTATCAGGGTGACAAGAGTGCCGAAGCACAGATGAGCAATCGGGATCCGCGCCTTACGGCGACCTTCCGTCCGAAATTCTATGTGCAGTACGAGGAGACCGGCTACGCACATACGGGTTTCAAATGCTGGAAATTCCTCGACGAAGCGACGCAGTACGAGACTACCGGGTCACAGAGTTTTAATATTACCGATGCCCCGATCATCCGTTTGGGCGAGGTGATGCTTAATTATATCGAGGCTGCGGCTGAGTTGGAGGACATGGGACTTTATACGGTAACGCAGGACGATGTCGATGCAACGATCAATGCCCTGCGTCAGCGTGCCGGCTATGCTTCGGACCAGCGGCTACCCGACCTAAAGATCATTGGCGGTCTGCCGGCCGTCGGGACGAAGACCTACGACGATGCCGAACGTGACGAGGATGTCCCGCCGTTCATCTGGGAGGTGCGCCGGGAACGCCGGGTGGAACTGGTTTACGAAGGGTTCCGCCTGAACGACCTCAAGCGCTGGCGCAAGATCGATTACACGAATACGGAACTCTATCCCAAGAAGAATCTCGGGGCCTACATTACCAAGACTTCGGCAACCAAGTCGCTCGTACTTGCCGACATCTCTGGAAATGTGATTTCCGATTCCAACGAGCTGGGCAGCGGTTACCTCAAGGTTTCGCAAACTCCCCGCAATGCGACGAACGGTTATGTCCTCGACCGCAACTATTGGGAGTGCCTGCCGATTTACGAAATTGATTACTATGAACGCAACGGCAGCCATCTGGTTCAGAATCCGGGATGGCCGCAGGGTTCGGAATGATACGATGACGAATTTAAAAACACACGACGATGAAAAAGGCAATATGCAAGATATGGCTTTTGGCGGCGATTGCTGTTCTGGCCTCGTCCCTGATGATCTCCTGTGACGACGACGATCCTGATCGGACGTGTCACGTGACGCTGGTATGCAATGTCAATCCCGGCGCCGAAGGTGATGAGCTCTATTTCGAAGTGCAGGCCGGGCAGATGTTGACCGGTCTGCCCGAACTGACCCGGGAAGGTTTCGAATTTGCGGGTTGGTACACCGACCAGGCGTCGGCCAACAACCAGAATGCCTCGGCGACGATCCAGTTCGCGGCCTACGATCTCGAAACCATGCCCATTTATCTGGATGTTACGTTGTACGGACGTTGGGTAAAATAATCAACCTTAAAAACAACGATCGACTATGAATCGCAACAAAATATTGATCCTGACCTTCTTGCTGGTTGTTACCGGATGTGTGTCGTGTTTCAAGGACGAGCACAATCCTCCGAAGGCTGACGGCGTGCGGCCGGGTGTCGACTTTACGATTGATGCCTCGAACGTGATCACGGAAAATTTCCTGGGGTTCGGTACCCAGTATAACAACAATCTTTTTACGTCGCTCACGGCGGCGTCCGATGGCGTGACGGACTCCAACCTCCCGGATTTGGAGAAGAAGGTACTGGAACTCGGATCGCAGTATGTCCGGATCTTCTTCGACCCCAAATGTTGGGAGACCAACGACAAGTACAATCCCGAGTACATGCCTTCGTTCATTCGGACGGTGGAATTGGCACAACGTACCGGTTCGCTGGTGAACATCACCTACTGGCATTCGTCGAAGGTTGACGATATGGATGCTTTCGGGGATGTAATCTACGACCTGTTGGTTACGCGGGGCTTGACCTGTGTCAAGCAGGTCACCATTCAGAACGAGGTGAACGATACCAAAATCACGCAGGACGATTACCGGAATATCTACGCGGCATTCAACACCCGGCTTCGGACGCTCGGAATTCGGGACCGAATCCAGATTGTCGGCGGAGACCTGACGTTGACGAATCAGGCTTCGTGGTTCGCCTTCATGGCCGGTTCGATGTCGCATCTGCTTGACGGCTATTCGTCGCATATCTATTGGGACCATTGGGACCTGGCCAAGCCGAACGATCGGTTGGACGGGATTGCCGCCGAGTTGGCCAAAATGTCCGGAGACGGGGTAAAACCTTGTTATGTGACCGAATACGGTATTCGTGGCGAGAAGGTTTCGGGCGATCCCTATACCAATCCGGGATACCTGCGAGGAACTAAAACCCCGATCGGCTGGACGAATGTGAATGCCTTCAAACACGCGCTGTTCCACATCGATGCCCTGAATGTCGGGATGGCCGGTCTGATCAAATGGGACTGCTACAAGGCCAAATATGACAACGGCAACCAGTTCTTTTCGGTCATTGGAGCCGGATCGGACGGTTATCCGCTTTATCCCTCCTACTGGATGACATGGGCCTTTACGCACACTTGTGCCACGGGCTGGAAGGTTATTTCGGCACAGCCGACCGTATCGACCCTTTCGCCCAAGTCGCTGGCGGCCATGACGGACGGTGCGAACGACTATACGCTTTATGCATTGGGAACCTCGACCAGCAAGGTCAATTTCAAGGTGGGCGGCCTGCCCGCGAACCGGACTTTCCACGTGATTGCCTGGAACGACGATCTGATGGGCGGCCTGACGAAACTTGCCGATGTGCAGTCCGATGCCGCGGGTGTGGTGTCTTTCGACGTGAAATCGAACAGTTTCGTGGCTGTGACCACACTGGGTGTGGAACTTCCCGAAGAGTTGATGAATTAATCCCGAAAACCGATGAAGAGAAACTGCGTTCCTGTTTTTCTGATTGCGGCCTCGCTCCTCTGCGGGCCCCGCATTGCGGCACAGGATTCGTTGCCGCCTACGACTCCGCGAGTGGGAGCCTCCTATTTCCCGGTGGCCGTACAGTTTACGCCCGTACCGTCGGGGAACGGCTGGCATGACGAACGCCCTCCCCTGACCGACGAGATCATGCGCGAAACTGTCCATAATATCATCCTGCACGGTTGCACACATATCGCTGCCGGGGAGTTTTCGCACGGCGGGGCCAACCCTTCGGTCTTCGACTATGCGCACCGCCTGGGCATGAAGGTCGACTATACGTCCAATGGCGTACAACTCTTCAGACGCAATGCACCGCCGAAATATTGTGTCTATTCGCGGGAGTATCTCGATTCCGTGCGTACCCGCATCGAACCGGTGCTTGGACACGTAAAGCGCATCGCGGCGCCGTATACGATCTTCCCCTTCATGGATGAACCCTTCCATGCCGATACCACATCGTTTGATTACCGGGATCCGGTTCGCAAGGCATTCCGCAAGCAGTACGGTTACGAGATGCCGCGTTCCTATGCCGAGGCCCGGCTCGATCCGCGCAAGCATCTGGATTTCGTAAATTTCCAGTCCTTGACCTTCGTGGAGGCGTGGCGCAAGATTTATCGCGAGGTCAAAGCGTATGATGACCGTCCGCTGGTTGTCATGACCCACGACAGCCACAATACGATGGGCGGTGGTGTCGAGTCTGACTCGAAATGGGCTGTAGATGACGTTTTCCACTGGGGTGGGGACTTTGCCGACATGTTCATCTACGATATCTACCCCTATACGATGTTCGACTATCGTTACGGGGAGTACGGCAAGACGCCCAAACCCCGGATCAGCCAGATGCACTACACGCTGGCCCAGATGCGGAATCTTACGACATCCTACGGCAAGAAACTCGGGTTCTGGCTCGGAACCTACAACGAAGGATGGTTCCGCCGCTATCTGACCCGGGAGATGCGCGAGCAGTATTGGATGGAGCGTGAATTGGCCTATACGGCGATCGCCGGAGGTGCCGATTACCTCATTACGGGAATCAATATCCCCTCCGATGCCCGCCACTGGGAGGATTTCGGTCGTGCGATGCGTACCGTGCAGAAGGTCGGAGGCCGGATTCTGGAGTCTCCGAAACCGAAAGCCCGGGCCTGCTTCCTCTTTCCGCGCACGCAGTACGTGCAGTTGCAGGAGGAGTATTTCAACGTGGGCCTGACATTCGAACTCTGCCTGCGGGCCTTTGGCGAACTGGATGTCATTCATGAAGAGCAGATTACCGACGACACCATGAACGGGTATGAGATCCTGGTGCTGGCCGATGTGAAGATGTTGCCTAAGGAGGTTGCCGAACGGATCGTGCGCTTCGTAAAGCGGGGCGGGGTGGTGATTGCTGACTGTGTACCTCAGACCGATGCCTTGATGCAGCCGCTGGAGACGATGAAACGTCTTTTTGGAGTGGAGTCTGCCCGGACCGACCGTGTCGTACAGAAGGGACAGTGGAATCCGTTCTCGATGCTTCCGGCACAATGGGCACATGGACTCAAGACCCCGCCGCCCATCCCCGAAAAGCGTTTCGACAAGGCTGCGGGCGAAGCCTTCGGGGTGCCGCAGGATTTCCGGGTCGTGACTTCCCGGGCGTGTGTGGCTTCGGATGCCGGAGTGGTGGCCCGCATGGCCTCGGGTGATCCGCTGCTGCTTTCGCGCCGCGAAGGAACGGGACGTTGCTATCTGTTTGGATTCTGCCTGCAGGATACCTATTTCCAGACTTGGAAGGAGAATGATGTAGAGTCGCGGGCTGGGTTGCAGCGGCTGGTGCACGACGTATTCGCTGATACAGGGATCCGAGCCCGGGCTTTCTCCTCGAATCCGGACATGGAGGTGGCGTTGCGCTGCAATGACCGGGAGGCCTACGTCTTTGTCATCAATCACGAAGCCCGGGAGGCCATTACGGAGGTGGAACTGCGGGACCTTGGATTCGAGGTTGGGGAGATTCTCGATGTCGAATGGGGTCGAACGGTCGATTTTACGCAACAGGATGACGGCAGTGTCCGGTTTACGATTTTGGCCGTCGAAGGGACTCCTACGGGCGTAACACGCCTGTTGAAGGTCTCGCCGAAAAAACAGGGAAATAAATGATGCTGAAAAAACAGATATTCCGCTTGTTGTGTTTCGCAGCGTGGGCAGCCTTGAACGTCTCCGTTGTCGGGGCTGTCGAGCGCTGTGAACTACACGAAGGGTGGCGTTTCCGACAAGCGCGGCTTCAGCAGTGGCGGCCAGCCTCGGTGCCGGGCGTTGTCCACCTGGACTTGCTGGCCTGCGGGTTGATTGAGGATCCCTTCTTCCGTCTGAATGAACGCAACGTACAATGGGTCGACAAGGAGGACTGGGTCTATGAAACGACCTTCGACCTGCCGACTGGAATGTGGAGCCGCCAATGTCACCGCCTTGTTTTCAAGGGACTGGATACCTATGCCGATGTCGAACTGAACGGAGAGAAGATCCTCTCTGCCGACAACATGTTCCGCGAATGGCGGGTGGATGTCTCCGGACGGCTGCGGAAGGAAGGCAATGTGCTCCGGGTCTATTTCCATTCGCCGATCAAGGTCGACTTGCCGAAGTGGGAGGCACTGCCGTACCGTTATGAGGCTGGGAATGACCAGTCGCAAAACGGCGGGTTGTTTGAAAAAAAGGTGAGTGTTTTCGCCCGGAAGGCGGGCTACCATTATGGCTGGGACTGGGGTCCGCGTCTGGTGACCTCTGGGATCTGGCGACCGGTGGTTCTTGAGGCGTGGGATGATGTGCTCCTCGAAGATGTTGCGGTGGCGCAGCAACGGGTTTCGCAGCGTTCGGCAGAGATTGCCTGCGAAGTCGAGATTACAGCCCGGGAGGTGACTCCCGGAGCACGGGTTGCCGTCTACGATGCCGGGGCGGAACGCCTGCTGGGTGAGGTCGCCTGCGACTTGAAACCCGGAAACAACCGGGTGCGGGTGGAGTTTACGCTTCGGAATCCCCGGTTGTGGTGGTGCAACGGGTTGGGATCCCCCGAACTTTACGATTTCCGCACGGAACTCTCCGTCGACGGCCGGATGGCAGACAGCCGGACGGTTACGACGGGCATCCGTTCGATTGAACTGGTGCGCGAACGGGATGCCGACGGGCGGAGTTTCTATTTCCGGCTCAATGGTGTCCGGGTCTTTGCTAAGGGAGCCAATTACATTCCTTCGGACAGTTTCCTGCCGCGGGTGACACGGGCCGATTACGAAAAGACCGTGGCAGATGCTGCGGCCGTGCACATGAACATGCTCCGGGTCTGGGGCGGCGGAATCTACGAGGACGATGCCTTTTATGACTTGTGCGACCGTTACGGGCTGCTTGTTTGGCAGGATTTTATGTTTGCCTGCAGCCTCTATCCGGCGGAAGGCGCGCTGCTCGAAAACATTCGTTGTGAGGCGGTGGACAATGTAAAGCGGTTGCGGAACCATCCGTCGATTGCCGTATGGTGCGGGAACAACGAAAACCAGACTGCCTGGTTCAGCTGGGGCTGGAAGGAGAACTATGAACGTCAGAATCCGGCCTGGGCCGAGAAGATCTGGAAAGAGTATGCCGACCAATACTTCGTTACGCTGGCCGATGTGGTCCGGGAGTACGGAAACGGAGTGGCTTACACGCCGTCGTCTCCCTTCTCCTCGCCCGACAAGGGGCAGGCCGACAACGAGGGCGACCGCCATTTCTGGGGCGTTTGGAATGCAACACACCCGATCTCGGCATTTCGGGACGAGCGCTCACGCTTCTTCAGCGAATATGGCTTCCAGTCGTTCCCTGAACTGGCGACGGTAATGCGCTATGCTCCTGAGGCGGAGGATTGGAATATCCTTTCCGATGCGATGATGTGGCATCAGCGGGGCGGCATGAATGCCAACGAGCGGATCCGGAAACAGCTGCTCAAGGAGTACCGCGAGCCGAAGGATTTCGAAAGTTTCCTCTATATGACCCAGATTCTGCAGGCGGATGCCGTCAAGATTGCCATGGAGGCGCATCGACGTGAAAAGCCCTATTGCATGGGGACGCTCTTCTGGCAGATTAACGATTGCTGGCCGGTAGCCTCCTGGTCGAGCCGGGACTATTACGGACGCTGGAAAGCGTTGCACTATTTTGCCGCTAAGGCTTTCGACGACATCCTCGTCTCGCCGGTGGCGCGCGCCGGCAAACTGGAACTCTGGGTGGTTTCCGATCGGCAGCAAGCTGTCAGCGGGTCGTTGGAGGCGGTTGCCTGGACGATGGACGGGAAACGTGCCGGAACGTTCCGGCAGTCTGTCCGCCTGCAGGCCGACGAGAGCCGAAAATGTGCCGAGATCGCTCTCGATGGACTTCTCGGCGGGCAGGCGCCCGAAGAGGTGGTCGTTCAGGTACTCTTCACACCCCGCGGGGAGCGGAAAATCTACTCCAACAACTGTTTTCTGGCAAAACAGAAGGAGATGGCTTATCCCGAAGTCCGGGTAGATACCGCTGCTGCGGCGACTGATTCCGGAATCCGCCTGACATTGCGTTGCGACGGCTTTGCCCGGGGCGTATGTCTCGGTTTGAACGATGCGGAGGGATTCTTCTCCGATAACTATTTCGATCTGATGCCCGGACAACCCGTGAGCGTAGAGGTGCGTACGGATCTCACTCCCGGAGAGTTCGTGCGGTTGTTGACCATTAAAACCTTGAGAGATGCCTACTGATCTGAATATCATACGGGGAACCGCGATACTGGTGGCTGGAGGGTGTTCCGTCGTGGCGGGTTGCGATCGCCAGACGTTGAAACTCGACCGCCTGGAAGGAGTACAGCCGCGCAACGTGGTTTTTATCCTTTCGGACGACCATCGCTTCGATTATATGGGTTTTCTGGGAACGATCCCCTGGCTCGAAACTCCGGCCATGGACCGGATGGCCAGGGAAGGAGCCTATGTCCGGAACGCTTTCGTGACCACGTCGCTCTCCTCACCGAGCCGGGCCTCGATCCTTACGGGACTCTATTCCCACACCCATCACGTCGTGGACAATGCCGCACCGCTGCCCGAAGGTCTGACCTTCTTCCCCGAATATCTCCAGCAAGCGGGTTATACGACCGCCTTCTTCGGAAAATGGCACATGGGAAACGATACGGGGGATCCCCAGCCGGGATTTGACCATTGGGAGGGAATCCGCGGACAGGGTGAATACTGGAATCCTCGTATCAACATCGACGGACAGTGGCAGGAGTTCCGCGACAGCACCTATCTGGGGGATCTGCTCACTGACCATGCCATTGACTTTATTCGCGAACAAAAGGATGCGGGCAAGCCGTTCTTCGTCTACCTTTCGCACAAGGGCGTACATGATCCGTTTCAAGCTCCGAAGCGTTACGAGGGGTGTTATGCGGACAAGGAGGTCCCGCTTCCCGTCTCCTTCCGGAACCCCTTCTACGATATTACGCCTACGCCCAACAAGGATTCCCGGACCGGAAAGCCCCTTTCGGGCAGCGACTACTACGGCGAGGAGATGAAGCCCGATTGGGTGAAACGCCAGCGGGAGAGTTGGCACGGTGTGGATTACGCCTACAACGGACGCCGGGACTGGCAGGATGAGGTGCGAAAGTATTGTGAGACGTTGCGGGCCGTTGATGAGAGTATCACCCGGGTACTGGACAGCCTCCGTGAAATGGGGCTCGATGAGAATACCGTGGTGATCTACATGGGCGACAACGGCTTCTGCTGGGGTGAGCATGGATTGATCGACAAACGTCATTTTTACGAGGAATCGGTCCGGGTGCCGATGTTGATCCGTGCTCCGGGGCTCTTCCCGGCGGGGCAGGTGCTCGAACCGATGGTCCAGAATGTCGACATAGCACCTACGATCCTGGCATGCGCCGGGCTGGCCAAACCGGAACAAATGGTCGGAGAATCTTTTATCCCGCTTCTGCAGGGGAAGGAGGTTCCGTGGCGAAACAGGATCTTCTACGAATACTACTGGGAGCACGAATATCCGCAAACTCCGACCATGCACGGTGTACGGACCGACGATTACAAGTACATCCGTTATCATGGCATTTGGGATACCAACGAATTCTATGACTTGCGCAAGGATCCGCACGAACTGCAGAACCGGATCGCCGATCCCGCTTATCAGGAGATTATCCGGCAACTCGATGCCGATCTTTACGACTGGCTGGAGCAGACCGACGGCATGTCGATTCCGTTGAAGCGGACGGTGCGGCCTCACGGAGACCACCGCAATGAGGGTAACTATTAACCGGAACCGGAACATGAATGCTTATTATCCGAAATATTTGATTTGGACGCTCTGCTTGCTGACTCTGACGGTGCGGTCCCGAGGGCAGGAGACGACGGAGGTGCAGCCCTTTCCCTTCAGCCTGCAATATTACGAAATTGCCGAAGACCGGGAATTCGATCCTGCTACGCTCGACGACCTGCGGGCGCATGGCGTGACGAATATCTGGATCCGGGATTGTCGCAGTGACAAGAGCCGGGCCATTGTGCAGCGGTTTCAGCAGGAGGGGTTCCGGATTGACTTCATGACCCACGGGCACGAGGCCTTCATTCGGGACGAGGCGCCTCGGGTGAGTGTCTACGATCCTGCCTATGAGTCGACCGTCCGGGAGAATGTCCGCCGCGGCCTGGCCACGTTGCGCGAGATCGAGGCTCCGGACTACGTGTTCCCATATATCGACGAGCCGTTTCACCGCAAACCCTACTTGGATTACTCCACGGCAACCCGGGCGGAGTTTCAGCGCCGTTACGGTTATCCGATGCCGTCGAGCTTCGAAGAAGCTGCCGCCGATGCCCGCAAACAGCTCGATTTTCTGAATTTCCAGTCGCTGATTTTCCGTGACGGATGGCTCAAGACCGGGCGGATAGTGCGGGAGTTCGATCCGCGGGTCCGGATCGCCATGACGCACGACAGCCACAATGTCTATGGCGGTGGTGTGGGGTCGAACAGCCAGATGGCCATCGACGACGTCTTCTATTGGGGCGGGGATTATGCCGATCTGTTCGTTTATGACATCTATCCCTACCTGACCTTCGATTACCGCTACGGGGAGACCGGCGTCTACCGGAAGCCGCGAATGAGTCAGTTGCACTATACGATGGCGCAGTTGCGCAACATGACCACGGAGTACGGTAAAAAAATGGGGTTCTGGGTCGGGACCTATAACAAGGCGTGGTTTGTCCGTTTCCGGGGCAAAGAGCGGGCCGCACAATATTGGTCGGAACGGGAGGTGCTTTACACGGCTGTAGGAGGAGGCGCCGATTACATCATTTCACCGTCGGACTATATGGGCCACAACCTTCCGGTTGACCGGAATCACTGGGACGAGTATGGTGAAGGTATGCGGATTCTTCAGAAGGAGGGCGCTTGGATTACCGAGGCGCCGAAAGTAAAGGCGAATGCCTGTTTTCTCTTTCCGCGAACCCAATACCTGTTGTTGCAGGAGGAGTATTACAACGTGGGACTGTCATACGAACTCTTCCTGCGGGCGTTCGGCGAACTGGATATCCTGCATGAAGAGCAGATTACCGACGATACGCTCAAAGGGTATCGGGTGCTGGTCCTGTGTGACGTGAAACTGCTGCCGGAGCGGGTGGCGCAGCGGATTACCCGTTTTGTCGAGCACGGAGGCGTGGTGATTGCCGACTGTGTGCCGCAACTCGACGAGAACCGCCAACCGAGTGCCACGATGCGTGAACTGTTCGGTGTGACGGAGGCTTCCACCGACCGGATCCGTCGGGCCGGGCAATGGGTTCCCTTCGTGAATCTGGCTTCGAAATTCTCTTTCCCGCCGACATCGGGCGAAACCGATTCACCGTCGGTGTTCGATGCTGTGACGGAGGGAACAGTCATCTCGAAAATCGTCTCACCCCGACCCTGCAAGCCCGTCGAAGGCGTGCAGGTTGCCTGTGCCGACAGCGGAATTCCCTGGAAGATCGACCGCTCGGTGGGGCGAGGACGCACGACACTTTTCGGATTCTGTCTGCAGGATACCTACTTTCACGCTTGCAAGACGGAGGACGATGCGACGCTCAATGCGCTTTACGCTTGGGTTCGAACTGCCTTCGAAGAGGCTGGGGTACAGTCGCACGTACACTCTTCGAATCCCGACATCGAGGCTGCCCTGCGCTCCTCGGACAAACGGGGTTATTTGTTCCTCATCAACCACGAATCGGACGATCCGCATTGTGAAGTGACATTGCGGCAGTTGCCGGGACGGATTGCGACTTTGACCGACGTTGAAAGTGGCGAGGCTATAGCGCGGAACAATGGTTCCGATACGCTCCGAATAGAGCTCAAAGTCCCTTTCGGAAAGACAAAACTGATCAGAATCGACTATGAATAACCTGAAACCAATAAAATGACCCTTATGAAATCAACGATGTTCCGGCACGTATTGATCGTGCCTTTGGCCTGCACTGCCTGGTTGGCCGGTTGCGGAGACGATGACACGGAATCCGCTTCGACGCAAGGTATGACTACGCCTACTTTGGGGGATGTTGTGGTCGTCGAATCCTCTTTGACGCACAATGCCGTCACTCTGCGAGGCAGCCTCGTGGATTGGGGTGGGGATCCCGATGTATGCGGACTCTGCTGGGGAACGGTGCAGAACCCCACGGTGGATGTGCTCACCAAAATGAATGTTTCGGTGTCGGAGCCGGGCAGTTTCGATATTCAGCTTACCGATCTACTTCCCGAAACTTCCTATTATGCGCGTGCTTATGCTCGGAATCGGAGAGGGTTGGTCTATAGTGCTCAGGTGCAGTTTACGACGTTGGCCGAATCGCCTGAGTTGATGGACTATGCCGAGGTCGGTTCGGTCGAACTGGTGGGAGAGCCCGAGCGGGTGAGTGCAACGTTCAGTTCCGAAATCGTTAGCGACGGCGGCGGAACATTGCGCAGTGCCGGATTGTGTGTCGGGGAGGATCACATGCCGACGGCCGAGACCGGAACGCTGGTCGTGATGTCGTCTCCGAAGGTCGGGGCTTTCGTTCTTGATGTGGGGAGTCTGACTCCCGGAACGACCTACTACGTGCGGGCTTTTGCCGAGAATGCCAAGGGAGTCGTGTATGGGGACGAGGAGTTGGAATTCAAGACCGAGGAGGCTGACATGACACTCAAGGGCAATGCCGGACCACTGCTGATCGGAGGGACGGCTGAAGTACCGCTGAATACGAATCCGACGACCGAGGATATCATCGATACCGAGTACAACGTTTTACAGATCCCGTGCTATCCGACGGCGTGGAACAACTGGTCTTCGCTGGAGGTGTTCGACCTTTCGGCCCAGAAAGCCTGGGTGGACTGGTGCGTAGAGCGGGGCAAGAAGAGTATCGGGCACTTCCTGATGTCGCACAATACCTATTATCCGAGCTGGCTTACGTCGCCTTCGACACCGTGGACGGTCGAGCAACTCTCCGAGATGCTCGAAAACCGGATCAAGAATGTTCTCGAGTCGATGGGCGGCGATCGGGTGGATATGTGGACCGTAGTGAACGAAGCGACAATCCTGGCCAACAAGAAGGGATCCTATCGATCGTGTGTCTGGACGCCGCTCGGAACCGAACCTGAAGAGTCTGGTTTGGGATACAACGAGGCCAATGTTGAAAAGGAGATTCCGGTCTATATCCGGTTGTCCTTCGAATTTGCCCGTAAATACGCTCCTGAGGCGGAGTTGATTCTGAGCGATGCGGGCTTCGAACTCAGTCTGGAAACGGACAAGCGGTGCTGTGCCTTCCGACAGTTGGTCAAGCACCTTCTGGCCAAGGGTACGCCGATTGACGCCGTGGCGCTGCAGACACACATCAAGTTCGGGAAGGCCGGTTTCGATGATCCGGAGAATACGCCGCGTTGGGACCTGCTCGAAAAGCATATCAAGTGGCTCAAGAATACGGGCCTGAAGGTCTATCTCAATGAGGTGGACATGTCGCAGACCTTTACGGTCCCGACCACTCTGACCGAAACGCAGTTGGAAAATCAGAAGAAGGCCTACAAGAAGTGCGTCAACACGGCAATTGGGGCAGGAATCGACGGAATCTTCTTCTGGGGGCTGGGCGATGGTCACGATCCTTCGTTTCGGCCCTACGATTCGGCTCAGATGTACGATTACGATCACAATCGGAAACCGGCCTTTTACGGTGTCCTTGAGGCGTTGATGGCAAACTATCCTTCTGCAGAGTAAATCCGTTGTGATGAAAAGGGTGATTCTTGCATGCTGCTTTTGCCTGCTGGCAGTGCTTCCGAGTCCGGGTGCGGATCGGAGGCCTGCCGTCGGGCACCTGCGTTGCGAATATCTTAGGGAACCGCTCGGAATTGATGCCCGGGCGCCGCGTTTGACTTGGGAGATCGACTCCGATCGGGAATTTCGACAGGCGTTTTGCCGAATCAGTGTAGCTACGTCGCCGGACCTGTTGCGGAAAGGAAAGGCTGACATGTGGCTTTCTTCCCGCATTTCCGGAGCGATGCCGCGTGTCGTCTATGCTGGAAAACCTCTGAGCGCGCATACCCGTTATTATTGGCAGGTCGAGGCGTGGAGTGCCGAGGGTCGGAAACTGACCTCGCCGACGGCCTCCTTCGAAACGGCGAAACTCGCTCCCGAGGAGTGGACGGGCCGATGGATCAGCGACACTTTCGACAAGGAGTTTCGGAAGGCGCCGTTGCTTCGCAAGAGCTTCGAACTGGAGACGAAACCGATTCGTGCGGCTCGGCTCTATGTCTGTGGTGTGGGGTATTACGAATGTTTCATAAACGGAGTGCGGATTGGTGACCATGAACTCGATCCCGGTTATACGCATTTCGACAAACGGGTGCTCTATTCGACCTACGACGTAACAGAATTGCTCCGACCGGGTGCAAATGTGCTCGCCGCGGAGTTGGGGAACGGATGGCTCAATATTCAGTCGCTGGCAGTCTGGGAATTCGAACGGGCCCGCTGGCGGATGCGGCCGCGGATGATTGCCGAGTTGCGCGTGACCTATGCCGACGGAACGGTACAGACGGTCCCGACCGATGGCTCTTGGCGGACGAACAGCGGTGGCAGCGCCTATAACAACCTTTACAGTGGCGAGGTCTATGATGCCCGAGCCGAACGCAAGGGCTGGACCGAACCCGGTTACGATGATTCCAATTGGCGTCCGGCTCAGTTGGTCGAGGCTCCGGCATCGCAGATCGATGCCCAGCAGATGCCGCCGATCCGGATTGTCCGTGAGGTGAAACCCATTGCGATGCGCCGGATCGATGCTTATACCTGTGTCTACGATCTGGGTGAAAACATTACGGGAGTCTGCCGTTTGCAGGTGCAGGGCGAGGCCGGAACCTGCGTGACAATGGCCCATGGGGAACTGGTGCATCCCGACGGACGTTTGAATCAGGGCAATATCGATGTCTATTTCCAGCGTGAGAAAAATGGAATGCCCCAGCATCGCGATCCCTTCGAACGTCTTCAGACCGATACCTATTTTCTCGACGGCGGAGGCCTGGAGGTTTTCCAGCCCAGTTTTACCTATCACGGATTCCGCTATGTGGAGGTTTCGGCTTCGCGGCCGCTGGAGTTGACGACAGAGAGCCTGACGGGTCTCTGTATGCATACCGATGTGGAGCCGGTGGGGAGTTTTGCCTGTTCGGACGAAGTGCTCAACAAACTGGTCGCCGCCAGTCGTAATTCCTATCTGGGGAACTTGTTCGGAATTCCGACCGACTGCCCGCAGCGAGAGAAGAACGGCTGGACAGCCGACGGATATGTGGCGATGGATTACGGACTGTTGTTCTTCGACGGCATTACGGTATATGAGAAATGGATGAAGGATTTTGTCGACAACCAGCGGGAGCGAGGCGATCTGTCGGGAATCATTCCCAGTTCGGGCTGGGGCTATGCTGATTGGATCGGGCCCGTGTGGGATGCGGCGCTGTTCATCATCCCGTACAACCTCTATCTTTATTACGGGGAAACGGGTTCCATTGAGCGGGTCTGGAACACCTGTGAACGCTACCTCGACTACTTGGCTACGCGCGAGAAGAATGGAATTCTGACTTACGGTATTGGCGACTGGGTCTTTTACAAGGCGCGGACCGATACGCACTTTACCTCGACGGCCTTCTACTGGCTGGACCATGCATTGATGGCTCGGTTTGCCGAACTCACCGGACGGGATGCTGCGAAATATCGGGACAAGGCCGCTGTACTCAAGCAAACGATCGTCGACCGTTGGTTCGACGCCGAAAAGGAACTGTATGCCAATGGGACGCAGGCTGCACAGGCCGTGGCGCTGGCGCTCGGACTGGTCCCGGAGGGACATGAACAGGCGGTTGCTGACAACCTTGTGCGGATGATCCGCGAGAATGGCCATCAGCTCGATTTTGGCATGTTGGGCAGCAAGTTCGTGCCTGCGATGCTTTCGGCCTACGGTTATGCCGACGATGCCTATTGGATGATCACCCGTCCTGAAGCGCCTTCGTGGGCCAATTGGATCCATCGCGGGCTGACAACTTTGCCCGAAACCTGGGTGCTGGACGAGCATTTCAAGGATGCTTCGCTCAACCACGCATTCCTCGGGGATGTCTCGGCTTGGATGATCAATACCATTGCGGGAATCAATCTCGACCGGAGGAATCCCGGGTTCGACTCGATCCTGATTCAACCCCGCTTTATCGAAGGACTTGACTGGGCCCGGGGGGAATACCGTTCCGTGCGGGGATGGATCCGCAGTGAGTGGAAGCGTTCCGGCAACAAGATCGACTTGACAGTGACCGTTCCGGCCAATACGGAAGCGACACTTCGGCTGGGCGAAAAATCCGTTGCCCTGAAAACGGGTGTAAACCAAATTACCGTAGATGCGTTATGAGAAAGAGTGCAATGAGAAACGTTGTGTCTTTGGCCGCTTTGGCCGTTGCATCCCTGACTGTTGGATGTGGAGACAGAGTTCCGGCTTATAAGAATCCGGAGAATCCGGTTGAGGTTCGGGTTGCCGATCTGCTGGGCCGGATGACCCTTGAAGAGAAAGTTGCCCAGATGCAGGATCTCACGTTCAATCAGTTTTCGGAGAACGGGAAGGTTGATTCGGCACGGATGGATTCCGTTCTTCAGGGTATGAGCTACGGCTCCGTCTTCGGGGCGAAACTTACGGTCGGAGAGTTGCAACAGAGTCTTCTGACCTTGAACCGTTACATGGCCGCCAAAAATCGATTGGGAATTCCGGTGATTGGAGAAGCCGAAGGTTTGCACGGATTGATTCAGGATGGTGCCACGATTTTCCCGCAATCCATCGCTCTGGCCAGTACGTTCAACCCCGATCTCGTACATCGTGTGGCCAGGGTGATTGCCCGGGAATCGAAGGCAGTGGGGGTCGATCAGGTGCTTGCCCCGGTTCTTGATCTCGCTCGGGAGTTGCGTTGGGGACGGGTCGAGGAGACCTACGGTGAAGATCCCTATCTGGCCGGACGTATGGGTGTGGCCTATGTTTCGGCCTTCAACGAGGAGGGCGTAATGGCTACCCTGAAGCATTTCGTCGCTCACGGTTCCCCGAGCGGCGGTCTCAATTTGGCGTCGGTCGTGGGTAGCGAGCGGGAGCTCCGTTCGCTCTATTTGAAGCCGTTCCAGGCCGTCATGCGGGAGGCGATGCCTTACAGCGTGATGAACTCCTACAATTCCTATGAAGCGGTTCCGGTTGCAGCATCGCACTGGCTGCTGGACGATATTCTCCGCGGTGAGATGGGCTTTACGGGCTATATCACCTCCGACTGGGGGTCGGTCGACATGCTCCGCCACTTCCACCGGACGGCGGCGGACAAGGCGGAAGCCGCGCGTCAGGCCGTGGTGGCAGGGGTCGATCTGGAGGTCGACGGGGACTGTTACGCCCGGCTCGACAGTCTGGTGCGGGCCGGAGGCCTGGACGAAAAAGAGATTGACAAGTGCGTCTCCCGTATCTTGACGGCAAAGTTCGCCATGGGACTGTTCGACAAGGATTACGAGGCTTTGGCTGACCTGTCGGAGACAGTCCATACGCCCGAGGCGGTGGAACTCGCCCTGGAGGCTGCCCGTGAATCGGCCGTACTGCTCAAGAACGAGAACGGCCTGCTGCCGCTGGACAAAAACCGACTGCGTTCGGTTGCCGTGATCGGACCGAATGCTGCGCAGGTCCAGTTTGGGGATTACATGTGGACCAATGACAATCGTTACGGAATCACTCCGCTGCAGGGAATTAAAGCGCTGGTTGGCGATCGTGTGAAGATCCATTATGCCAAAGGCTGCGATATTCACTCTCAGGATCGCAGCGGTTTCGGCCGGGCCGTTGCCGCAGCACGCAACAGCGATGTGGCGCTGGTCTTCGTGGGCGCCTTGAGCGGAGCTCCGGGACGTCCGTGGCCCAATTCGGTCAGTGGTGAGAGTTTCGACCTTTCGGATATTGTCCTGACGGGTGTTCAGGAGGAGCTGATTCGAGCCGTCGAGGCCACCGGGACTCCCACTGTCGTGGTGCTCGTGGCCGGGAAACCTTCGGCCATGCCGTGGGTCAAGGAGCATTGCGAGGCGGTGGTGGTACAATGGTATGCCGGAGAGCAGGAGGGTCGGGCCATCGCCGAGATCCTCTTCGGCGAGGTCAACCCCTCCGGCAAACTGAATGTCTCCTTCCCGCAGAGTGTCGGACACCTTCCGGTCTTTTACAACTACTATCCTACGGATAAAGGCTTTTACAAGAACCCCGGAACTCCGGACTCCCCGGGCCGCGACTACGTCTTTTCGAGTCCCGATCCGGTATGGGCATTCGGCCACGGCCTGAGTTACACGACTTTCGAGTATCGAACGATGTCGGTTTCGGCAAGGAGTTTTTCGGCGGACGATACGTGTAAGATCACCGTCGAGGTGGCCAATACGGGGACTCGGGACGGCAAAGAGGTCGTACAGCTCTATGTGCGTGACGTGGTCAGTTCCGTGGTTACGCCTGTGCAGGAGTTGCGCCGCTTCGAGAAGGTGTTTATCCCGGCCGGCGAATCCCGTTGTGTGACATTCGAACTGCCGATGTGCGAACTGGCCTTGTGGAATATCGACATGCAGGAGGTCGTCGAACCGGGCGATTTCGAACTGCGGGTCGGCGCGGCATCGGATGATATCCGTCTTCGAGAGACGATAACCGTAAAATAAAATTCCTATCTTTAACAACCTAAACGAATCAGTAATGAAGACTTCTGTTTTTCTGCGTGTTTTGCTGGCCGCACTGCTCTTTTCGACTTCGACCGTTCAGGCCTGGGCCGACGAACCTGTGACGGACGATGACGGGATCCTCCGTATCGAAGACAAACCTTTCGATGTGAACCGATTCGTCATAGGCCGCGATTTCCACGAAAACAAGTTTATCGATCAGGATAAGGGACTACGGGGTATGGCCGATTGCTATTTCAACATGTCGGATGCCTCCGACGGTCAAAAGCAGAACCTCTCTCTTTGTAAGAAACTGGGTCTGAATACGATCATCTCGGCCCGGGGAAAGCACCTCACGGGAAAGGACTGGATGGCTATGAGCGATGAGGAGATCGATGCCTATGTAAAGCAGATGATCGAGGACGGAGGCAAGAGCGATGCGATCGTAGGCTACCATATCTGCGATGAGCCTTCGGCCATGGCCTTCCCGAAACTGGCCGTTGCCGTGGCTGCCGTCCGCAAATATGCTCCGGGCAAGATGGCTACGATCAACCTTTATCCCAATTATGCGACACTGTGGACCCTGGACCAGGTGAAGTCCCAGCTGGGAACGCGGACCTACAAGGAGTATCTCGAACAGGCTGCTACGATCATCAAACCCGACATGATCTCGTATGACAACTACATGGTCCAGTTCTCCATGGACCAGTCCGATGCCAAACGCACGGCCCAGTATTATACGAATATCATGGCCGTCCGGGAAGTTTCGCTCAAATACGGCATTCCGTGGTGGAACGTCGTCTCGGGGAACCAGATCCGCCACTATACGACGATTCCAACGCTCTCGAACCTGTTGCTGCAGGCCTATACGTCGCTGGCGGCCGGAGCTGGCGGAATTCGCTGGTTCACCTATTGGCAGGGCGGCTACAACTACGCTCCGATCAACAAGCAGGAGCGCAGAACCCAGACGTGGCATTATCTGCGGGAGGTCAACCGTCAGCTTTCGATCCTGGGCCCGATCATGAAGCAGCTCAAGTCCACGGGAGTCTACTTCACCGATCCGTCAATTGATCCGTCGCTGCCTCTGATGCCGGGCGAACATGTCAAGCATATCAAGTGTGCCGAGCCGCTGATGGTCGGGGAGTTCCTCAGCGAGAAGGGTAACCGGTACATCATGGTGGTCAACCTGAGCCTCGAACGTTCGGCCCGGTTTATTGTGGAGACCGCGGTGAAGAACGAACGCCTCTTCGTGATCAATACGGGCGAGGAGCAGCCCTATTTCCAGGAGATCGAGGAGACCAAACTCAAATCCACATCGATGTTGGGCGGTTCGCCCGAACAGTTGGCTATGGCCAAGGAACGGGCATACTGGTTGCCTGCCGGGGCGGGTGTCCTGATCAAGTGCAGCGGCCTGGTGCACGAAAACTGATTTTTGCGAAATATGAATCTCTTTGTCAAACTGACACTTTTTGTTCCCGGCCTGTTGCTTGGGGCCTGCGGGGGAGAACAACTCCCGCAGGTCGGCATGGCCGAGGTGGATTATACCCCGGAGGTCGGGAAGGATCTCGTGGGCAACTATCGGGGCGACGACTATGCTTCGCGGGGCAAACACGATCCTCTTTATGCGCGGGCGTTCGTCATGCAGAGCCCGGACGGAGATAAGGCGGCGATTCTGAGTGTGGACATCTGCTG
This sequence comes from uncultured Alistipes sp., assembly GCA_944321195.1. Lineage (GTDB taxonomy): Bacteria > Bacteroidota > Bacteroidia > Bacteroidales > Rikenellaceae > Alistipes. Next base: position 26,221 of record CALUKL010000043.1, on the reverse strand, counting down.
GATGCGCCGGGCGACGGTTGACATGATGCGGAACTATATCGCCGAACGCTCGGATTTGCGTCCGGAACAGATCCTCATAGCCTCGACCCATACGCACAGCGGTCCGAAATCGCTGTTGGATGCCCCGGGTGCGGTGGAGTACCTGCAACGGGCTGCCGATGCCGTCCTGTTGGCCAATGCGGACCTGAAACCGGCCAGACTTCGGTTCGGGACCACGCGGGAGGACAGCGTGGCCTATAACCGCCGTTTGCTGTGCCGCGACGGTAAGATTCATATGTCGTGGGAGAATCCCGATCCCGATTTCGTGGTCGGGGAGGCGGGGCCGATCGATACCGAACTCTCGGTCCTCAGCATCGATCAGGTCGGAGGTGCCCGCGGAGCGGTGGTCAATTACGGATGCCATGCCACGACCCTCTCCGGTAACAACTGGCTCTATTCGGCCGATTATCCAGGCTATATGGCCTCTTCGCTGAAGGCGAGCGAAGGTGCCGATTTTGTTCCCGTCTATCTGAATGCTCCCTGCGGGAATGCCACGCAGGTGAACTATCGGCGCGGGTATATTGATACGTATGAGGAGTGTGAGGTTGTGGGCAATCGGGTGGCCGATGCGGCTCGCCGGGCGATGTCGGCGAGTTGTAAGGTCGAGGGTGCCGAGGTGGCGGTTATTCGGCGGTTCGTCCCGGTGAAACGCATCGCCATCAGCGAAGAGCAGTATGCTTGGGCCCGTCGGGTCATGGAGAGAGTTGCCCGGGAAGGAATGCCTCCGTTCCAGCTCAACGGAATGCCCGACGAGTATTATGCCCAGGAGTGGATCGGAATGTATGCCACGCAGCAGGAACGTGACAGTCTGGAGGTGATGGCGTGCCGCGTGGGGAATGTGGCGGTTGTGGGGCTACCCGGGGAGTTTTTTTCCGAATTCCGGCGCATGATCCGCGAACAGTCGCCTTTCCCGCATACTCTTGTGGTGGGGATCGCCAACGACAATCGGAAATATTTTCCGACAAAAGCTTCCTTCGAGCAGGGTGGAACGGGTTATTTGCCGATGGCGCATGGTTATGAAACGACACCCGGGACCACGCTGTATGAGGTCGGAGCCGGAGAACAGTTGGCATCCGTAGCTGTCGAATTGTTGAACCTTTTGAAAAACTGATTGCAATATGAGGCGTAGAGTCAGGTGGGGTGTGATCGGATCGGGAGGGGTCTTTACCCGTCATACGGTCGTGGAGGGTTTGCTTGCCGCCAATCACGCCGAATTGGTTGCCGTATGTGATGTCGGCAATGAATTGGAACGAGCGGTCCGGAGCGAATATTTTATAAGGAGCGTAGGTTCGATCGACGAACTGCTCCGGGTGGGGATCGATGCTGTACTTGTGGCTTCCGAAGATTCCGTGCGCGCGGAACATGTCGAACGGGCAGTTCGATCCGGGAAACATGTCTTGTGCGAAGAGTCTCCCGGACACGACCCGGCACAGACCCGGCGAATCATCGGCTTGTGCCACAAGAACGGGGTACTGCTCGGCAGCGCCTTTTTTCTGCGTTTCCTGCCGGAGTTTCAGCGGATCCTGGAATTGGCCCGGGATGGGGTGCTGGGAACCTTGAGATACGGTCGGGTTCTGTATGCCGACTGTCATCCGGCTCCCGGAGTCTCCATTGCCAGACAGAACCCGTTGGCGAATATCGGGTGCCACTGCATCGATCTGCTTGAAATGTTCTTCGGAGAGGCTTGCAAGGTGCATTGTTTTTCGACGGGACGGAGTCTTGAACCCGATTCCGTCGAGAGTTCCGTCGTGTCGCTCTCCTTCAACAACGGGGGGATGGGACATGTTTATGTTTCGGTCTCTCCGCAGAAAGACGCGATGGACAATTTTTTCGAACTTTACGGTTCGCAGGGCTATGTGACCGTGGAGATGGCGAAGAATGGAAAGGCAAAACTGATCCTGCGTTTGTACGGAAAGTCTGCCGAAGAGGTGATCTGCAAGGAGGAGTATACGCTTTTCCCGGATGAAATGAATCCTTATCAGGCCGAGATCGAGGAGTTTTGTTGTGCGATTCTGGCGGGTGATACCCCTTACAACAGTGCCGAACTGGGCCTTCGCAGCCAATGTCTGCTTGAAGCCTGTCAACGCTCTGTTCGGGAAGGAATCGCGGTGAATCTGCCTTTCGGCGAGACCTTGTTGTCGTTCGTCGGATTGTTGTGTTGCTTCTGACCGATTCACTGCGCTTGTTCCGTTTATTGACGGAATCCTCTTGTGTTTTCCGGGGAGGCGGAAACGTTGTAGAACACGGATTTGCGGATGCCGAGCTTTCCCACAACTCATCCTCTGGGTGGATCTGACCCGACGGGAGCCTCCCACAAGCCAAACACCTGCCCGTACAGCACCCGGTCAAACTGCAGACTTTGTATCCGACGGAGTTACTCCATCCGGGTGGGTTGCGGACTCTGGTAGGAACGCTTCAAGCCTTCGAAGTCCAGAGTACGGCCTTCTGGAGCACCGTGTCGGCATCTCCGCAGAGAATCCGGAGCGTATGTTTGCCCGGCCGGACGATGTGCAGTGTGGTCTTGTTCACCCGGCAGTTCTTCAGCACGCTTTCGTGCCAGACAGTGCGTACTCGATCGAAGATATCGACGGATTCATCGCCGGACCGTCGTCAATCGCCACGCGTACTGCGTTTCGAGATTCGTAGCCTCATGCCCGGCATAGCCGCGGTCGGCGCTGATGACGAACGTCGGAAGAACTTAGGTGTAGACGTCGACCAACCCCTGTTTGAAGGTGTAGAAGTCGTACTTCAGGGAGGACATCTTGTCGCGGCGTGTGTTCTGCTTCGGGTGGGTCGGGTTGCCCATCTGCACGGCGGTGTTCTCCACCCCGAGATTCGGAATCAGACGCATCCGGATGACGTTGTTCTCCCGTTTGTGCTGCATGTAGAGTTCCTTCATCTCCTCACGGATGGGCGATATGGGATTGAAGACAGAGACGAGTATCTGCTTATGGACTCCGGCGGCATTCTCGATCGTCAGCGAATTTGAAAACGCCTCGTCGACGGGCACCTTCTCCCAGTTGATCGATGCTTCGATCCGCTCCTCGGTGCGGGTGCGGCCCGCACGGAGACTGGCGATGCCCTCCCCCGTCGTTTGGCGTCAGGCATCACTCCAGCTCTCCGACGCCCCGGTTGTAGATGTCGACGAAGAGCGTGCGGCGCAGGAAGGTGTCGAACGTCGATAGGGTGTGTAGTTCCCCATTCCTTTCATTACGGCCTCACCCTCGGCCTTGGCGACCTGCCGGTTGAAGAGATCCGTATCACCGGCCGCTTCGGCATACCAGAAGGCTCCGAGACAGGCACAGACGTCGGGATAGAAGGTCAGCGAACTCTTGGTCGAGGAGTGCATGTCACCCCAGTTGGAGTTTTCCGAGCGGAGGTAGAGCTCCACGATTCCGTTTTCGATCGTGCGGGGCCTTTTCCCGAGGGGAAGTAGTTCAGGTCCTACTCTTCGACGTCGGGATCCGGTTCGGGATTGGACTTCGTGCCCGATCCTGATTTGAGGATCGCTTTTTCTTCGCATCCGGCCTGTCACAAGCCGGCAAAGAGCAGGAAAATGACGATCATCCTCTGGAAGATCCATTTCGTGGAGATTTTCGTATTAATCCGTATTACAGTTTATAGGGCTTTACGTCGCACGAGAGGGCATAAGCGCACCAAAGCATGGCGGCCTGTCCGTGGAGGCCGCCGGTCAGTGATACCAGTCGAAGCTGTTATTGGCGTCGATACCTTCGCAGACGTTGCGCAGGTTGTCGTTCTCGTCCAGGTAGGAGAACAGCGAGAGCTACGCCTTGCGGGTCGCCGTGCCGTAGATCTTCTTGTCGAGCCATCCGTTTTTCACGCCGAGGGCCATGGCATAGGAGAACAAGGCCGTCGAGGAGGTCTCCTTCCAGGTGTTCGGGTTGTCGATGATCTGACGCCACATGCCGTCGCAGGCCTGGTAGCGCAGCAGCGTCGACATCATCAGTTCGTAGGCGGTGCGGATTCGCGGCAGGTCGGGGTTGTCCTTGGGCAGCATCCGCAGTATCTCGGCCATTCCGACGGCCATCCAGCCGTCTCCGCGGCCCTGGAAGTAGGGGGCTCGGTGTGGTGGGAGAAGATTCTGTTGGAGCGCTGGATGCGGTTGAGGTAGAGGACCATCTCACGCGCAGCACGGTCGATGTATTTGCGGTCGCCCGTAACCAGATAGACCCGAGCCTGAAGGTCGGTGATCTTGAAAATGGTGTCGACCCAGAGCCGGGTCTGCCACGAGTAGCCCTGATCAGCATACTCCTTTGCCTCGGGGAGCTACTTGTAGTGTTTTGGGTCTTTGGGCAGGATCCACTGGCTGTCGGCATACATCTTGGCATTTGGCAGGCGGGTCTTGCTCGTGATTTTGGCCATACCTCACACGTCGCCCGGGATGACGGTCCGCTCCCCGGCGGCGATTCGCGGCCGGTTGCGGCCGAATCCGCTTGGAGGGAAAGGGCATCCGTATTGCCCCCCCCCTCGAAGACGTCGCCGAGAGCGAGGCGAACTCTTCGCGGTCGTAACGCCGCGGTTTGGGGATTGGCAGCCGGTTCTGCGGGGCGTCGGTCAGGCAGAGCCGATAGTTGTAGGCCTGGATCGTACTGTTGCCCTCGTAGGTCGAGCCTTTGCCGTTGGGGCCGTGCTTCCGCGGTAGATCTTTCCAGCGCGCGGCTCGCCGTATTCGTCGGCCCCTTCGCGCCCGAGGCGGAACGGCACTCCGGCCGTAGCGATCAGGTCTCCCTCATAGGTGGTGTCGATGAACATCCGTCCGCGGTAACGCTCCGTGCGCCCCGTCGTACGGTCGAGGATGCGGATCTCGCGGATACGGTCGCTGCGCTTGATGACGTTGCGCGCGTCAGCGTCGAATTACCGGAGGGCCCGGACCGTGATCTTCCCGAAACCCGCCTCGGCGAGCATTCGGGCAAAGACGTCGCTGACGCGTTCGGGGCTGAGCATCTGTCACAGCGAGGCGACGGTCCGGCCCGGTGCGAAGATGTCGTTGTAGAATCCCTTGTCGTTCTTGCCGTAGTCCCGGCCTTCTGCCGGAGGGAGTTTCAGAACGTATTGCGGCGGATCATCTGGAAGTCGCATTTGATCTTGGCCGGGGCCTTGTCGAGAATCATCCGCGCAACCAGGATACCCATCTGCCGGAAATCGGTCGAGATGGTGGTCAGTCCGTTGAGGATGATTTCGTTGATCGGCGACTCGTTGTAGGAGATGATGCTGATGTCGCGTCCCACCTTGTAGTTCAGCTCCCGGGCCCGGCGCACGAGTTCGATCAGTCCGAGGTCGTATTGGCTGTTGAGGATCAGGTATACCTCCTTTTCGCGGATGATCTCCGGGGTGATCTTCGTGTGGAACTCCACGGCGATATCGTTGTCACGGCAGAAACGCTCCACGGCCTTGCTCACCGAGGAGTAGTAGAGGCTCGAAGGGAGCGTCACGACGTTGAGTTTCGAATAGCTTTTGAGTTTTTTGAGTCCGTACCCCAGTCCTTCGTAGGCGTCGTTGTCGAAATCCTGGTAGACGGCGCCGTAGTTTCCCGGGAGCGCCTTCATCCAGTAGTCGACCATGATCAGCTTGCGGTTGGGGATGCGTGTGAGAATCTTCAGCACCCGTTTCTGTGTGACGGCATCGAGCGGGAAGTGGGGTGTGATGACGTAGTAGTCGAACAGGTCGAGATTCTCGTCGATGTAGTATTCCAGCAGGTCCACATTCTGGTTGTGGAGGCGGATAGTTACCTCGGCGGCATCCCCGATCTCTTCGGCGAAGGAGTTGAAGAGCACCTGCTTGTAGGTGCTCAGTTTGTCGAACAGCAGCAGAATGTTGAGTTTGTTCGACGTACCGGTAGCGGCTACGTAGAAACCTTTACCCTGTTTTGCATCGATGCAGCCCTTGTTCCGGAGTATGGAGTAAGCCTTTTTCACGGTCTCCTTCGAGATGTCGAGCAATGCCGAGAGTTCGTTCATTGAGGGCAACAGATACCCTTCGGGGTATTCCCCGCTGCGTACCAGTTGCTCGACCTGTCCGACGATCTGCTTGTAGACCGGAGTCTGACTTTCCTGGTCGATTTTAATCTTTTCCGGCATATCAGTCGTTTAAAAAAGTGAAATAAATCTTGGAATGTCTAAAAAAATGCCTATATTTGCACCACACTACACAACACTCCTCATAGAGAAGACCACACCTCACAACTTTTATGTTGCGTGTTACAAAGATATGAAAAAAACTGTTAACCGACTTTGAAAATGAAAAAAACTTTCCTTGCCGTTCTTCTGGGAGCGAGTCTTCCTTCGGCCGTTTTGGCGCAGCATTGGTCGTTGACCTGGAAGCAGATGCAGTCTGTTTCGCCTGAGTTGGAGCTTGTCGGCCGTATCGAGACGCGGTCGTCGCGGGAACTTGCGAATCCCCGCTGGTCGGTCGGATGCGAATGCCTCGACCGGGAGTATGCCGATTTTTCGGCCTACAAGCCCTATGTGGGGGAGCTGGGGGTTGGCGCTGCGCGTATCCAGAGCGGCTGGGCGCGTTGCGAGCAGAAGAAGGGCCGCTACGATTTCGGATGGCTCGATGAAGCGGTCGACGGCCTTTGCGAAGAGGGGGTCCGTCCGTGGATGTGCCTGGCCTACGGGAATCCGGTTTACGGGGCGCAGAAGAGCCTGGGATCGCGGATTTTCACCGATGAGCCGACGCTGCAGGCCTGGGAGCGCTACGTGACGGCGGTTGTGGAGCGTTACAAGGATCGGGTGCACGAGTGGGAGGTCTGGAACGAACCCAACCTGCAGGGGGCAGACCAGTCGGCGGCTTATGCCGAACTGTTGATCCGCACGGCGGAGGCGGTCCGCAAGGTGGACCCTGAAGCCGTCATCATCGGATTCGGGCTTTCGCGGATGCCGGTCGACTTTACGGGCAAGGTGCTGGATATTCTGCGTGAGCGGAACAAACTCGGATTGATCGACTATGTGAGCTTCCACCCCTATCATGAAAATCCCGATGATGCGACGCCCGGGATCGAGGCGTTGGCCAGGTTCGTGGCCTCGTATGATCCGCGGATCCGCCTCTTCTCGGGTGAGAGCGGATGCCCTTCGGTACTGGAGTGGGCCCATGCCCTGCGTTACCACGAGTGGAGCGAGTATAGCCAGGCCAAATGGGTGGCGCGCCGCCTGGCCAACGATTTCGCGCTGGGGATCCGCTCGTCGATCTTCGCCATCATCGACAACCAGTATCCCAATATGCTCCAGTCGTTCGGGCTGCTGCGGGCCAACCTGTTGAAGCAGGTGGTTTACAAGCGCCCCTCGTACCACGCCATGCAGCACATGGTCAACCTGCTGCACGCCGGGGTGAAGGCTGCCGGACACCCCGCCTTCTCGGCCAATACGGCGCGGGAGATCGCGCTTGTCGAACTGGCTGATACGGCCGATACGCCGATCGGCGTGATGTTCTGGTATGCCGACCGCATTCCGTCGGATGAACTCGCCTGGGACCGGGTCGAGCTGAGTGTCGAGGGCCTTTCGCTGAAGGATCCGGTGCTGGTGGAGCCCATCACGGGCCGCATCTTCGAACTGCCCCAACCCCACGGAAACCGCGACGGCGGGCGGATGAAGTTCACCGGCTGTCCGGTCTGGGACGCTCCGATGCTGCTCATCGAACGCAGTGCCGTCCCGTTCCAGGGTGCGGCGGCGGAGCGCCGGGCTGCCGGATCGAGCGTGGATATGTTGTACTGATTCAATTTGCCGATAGACGATGACGACTGCGTGTGACGGGCGTAAAAAACGCTCGAATTACAAATGGGAAGTTCTGGCTTTGCTGTGGGTTGCCTACCTGCTCAACCAGGCGGACCGTCAGGTTTTCAATGTGGTGCTCCCGCTTATCCGCGAGGATTTGGGGCTGAGCGATGTGGCTATCGGCTCCATCGCCACGATCTTCAATCTGTTCTACGCCGTGCTGGTGCCGATCGGAGGTCTGGTTGGCGACCGTTTCAGCCGGAAATGGATCGTCACGGGCAGCATCCTCTTCTGGAGCGTCGCCACGATGTTCACGGGCCTCTGCAACGGCTTCCTGATGCTCGTGCTGATGCGGAGCGTCGCCACGGGAGGCGGTGAAGCCTTCTTCGGCCCGGCGAACTACTCACTGCTGGCGCAGTATCACGACCGGACCCGGGCCTTTGCCATGTCGGTGCACCAGACGGCCTATTACATCGGGATCATCATCAGCGGTTACGCCGCTGGATATATCGGCCAGCTGTGGGGCTGGCGCAGCGCCTTCTACGTGTTCGGCGCCATCGGTGTCATCCACGGCATCGTGATGGCCGTGCGCCTGAAGGACAAGCGGAAGGAGCCGTCGAAGGCCGTTGCTGCAGACCCGTCGGCTCCCAAACCGAAACTTCTGGAGGGCTTCCGGATGGTATTCACCACCCCGACGGCCCTGATCCTTACCGTCTGCTTCGCGGGCCTGATCTTCGTGCTGACGGGTTACCTGACCTGGATGCCCACCTACCTCTTCGAGCGCTTCGACATGGACCTCTCGGGGGCCGGATTCCACTCGATGTTCTACACCCACCTGTTTGCCTTCTTCGGGGTTCTGCTGGCCGGGCGTCTTTCGGACAAACTCGGACGGCTGCATCCCGCCTGGCGAATGGCCATGCAGGGTTTCGGACTCCTGGCAGCCGTGCCGTTCATCCTGCTGATGGGCAACTCGGCGACGCTGTGGGTGATTTACGTCGGGTTCGCCGGGTTCGGGTTCGCCCGGGCCTTCTTCGACGCCAATACCTATACAGTGCTTTACGACGTCATCCCGCCGCGCTATCACTCGTCGGCTTCGAGCCTGATGATGATGGTCGGATTCGGAATCGGGGCTCTGGCTCCCGTGGTGCTGGGAGCCGTGAAGCAGGCTGCCGGGCTGTCGTTCGGCATCTCGATGCTGGCCGTTGTCTGGCTCGTGTGCGGAGCGGTCATGGTGCTGGGCGCCAAACTTTTCTATCTGAAAGACTACAACAAAATAGAACATGAACAGTAACCTGAAAACCAGAAAAGCGAAGGCAGGATTGCTGCTGATCGCGTCGCCCCGCTTCAAGATGCTGGGCGAAGGATTGAAACGCGGGACGTATGCCGAACGCAAGAACGCCGACGTGGAGAAGATTCTCGGAACGTTGGATTTTCTCGACGTGGTGTTCCCGGGGATCGTCTACGAGAAGGAGGAGGCCCAGGCGGCCATGGATCGCTTCTACATGGAGAAGGTCGACTTCGTGATTGCGGAGTTTCTCTCCTGGTCGGAGGATTTTGCCTGGATCCGTTTCCTGCGGGACATGCCCGAGGTGCCGATCCTCTTTGTGAATGTAGCCCGGGACCACGTCTCGTTCCGGGATACGCTCGACGAGGACGACTTCATTGACTATCTCTGCGCCGGGACGCTCGTGGGTTCGCTCGAAGCGTCGGGGTCGGTGCCCCGCACGGGCCGTCGGCACGTCCGGGTGGTGATGGGCTCGCGCGAGGAGGTGACCGCCGAGATCCGGCTCTTCGCCTCGGCGGCCCGGGCCCGAGCCATCCTCCGGCAGTCGAACCTGGGGCTGCTGGCCAACTACAACGAGGCCATGTGGTCGACCTACATCGACCCCTACGATCTCTTCACCAAACTGGGTCCCGAGATCCGTTTCCTGCCCTATTCGGTCTACGGTGAGGTGATCGACTCCGTGAGCGCGGCGGAGCTCAAGGACTACTGCGACGCCCTGACCTCGCGCTACCGGATGATGGACGACGTGGCGCGCGACAAGTTCGAGGCGTCGGTCCGCGCCTCGATCGGACTGGCGAAGATGGCCGAACGCTCGGACATCGATGTGATGGTCTTCAACGACATCGACCGTGCGATGTTCGAGTTGGTGGGGCTGCGGGCCGGATTCTACCACCCGTGGTTCAACGAGAACTGCTCGGTGCTGGTTCCCGAGGCCGACATCGGCGCGGGTCTGATCACCTACCTGCTGAAACTGATCTCGGGCAAGCATGTCAATTTCCTCGAACCGTTCCACATCGAGAGCGACTACGGCACCTTTGCGGGCGGTCATGCGGGCCCGAACGACCACAACGACCCGGCCTGGCAGCAGAACGTGGTTATCGCCCGCGACGTGCGCTTCGCCAAGACGAGCTACAAGTATGCCGGTGCTCCGTTCGCCTGGTACCGCATCTCGCCGGGACGCAAGACCATGGCGCAGCTCGTGGAGTGCGACGGCCGTTACAAACTGGTTGCCACGCTGGTCGACTCGCTCGAAGGGGATCATATCCTGGCGACCTATTCCCACAGTATTTTCCGTCCGGTGGTTCCCGTGGAGCGTCTCTTCGAGCAGATCCTGAAGATCGGCACCACGCAGCATTTCGCACTGGTCGACGGCGACTATCTGCGCGAACTGGAGATGCTCTCCGGAATCATGGACTTCGAATATCACGCAATTGTTTGATTAACCTTTAAATACCATCAGTCATGAGTTTCATGTACAACCCCTTCCCGTACGACGATCCCCGGGCCGTCAACCGCCCGCAACTTCCGGCCGAGGCCGTCGAGTCCGTCGTCGGCGGAACGCTCAAGGCCGCAACGGCACTGGCTGCGGAGTTTGCCGCACGCATGGATGCCGCGCCGGGCCGGAATCTCGTCGTTGCTTTCGACGGTTACGCCACGGCCGACTGGTCGCGGATGATCAACCTGCTGTCGCAGCAGTTGAAGCTCCGGAACATCGGGCTGGAGGCGGTCGATTTCCGCGCGGCCTTCAAGTCGGAGCAGGAGATCCGCGATCTGATCGACCCGCTGCTGGAGTGGGATCGGGAGAAGGACCCGACGCTGCTCTACGGACGCATTTTTCGGGGCGGCTACGAGGCGCTGCTGGATGAGACCAATGCGGAGGATTTCCGCCTGCGGATCGCTGCGCTCCGGCCTTCGGACGGCTCGCGCCGCGTGGTGGTCGTCTATGGCAGCGGCTGCCTGATGCCGCGGATGCGGGACCTCTACGACGTGCGGTGCTACTTCGACGTGACACCCAAGGAGTCGATTCTCCGCATCCGCCGGGGCCAGTATGCCAACCTGGGCGACCGGACCGCACAGCCGGCCAATCAGGTGATCCGCCGCTGCTATTACGCCGATTTCGAGATGGCGGTGCACCTGCGCGGAGAGCTGCTGCGGGAGGGTCTGCTCGACTATTACGTCGCTTCGGACCGTCCGGACCACCTCCAGTTGATCCCCCGCAAGGCGCTGGAGCAGATTCTGGCGGCCATGGCCACCTATCCGTTCCGCTGCAAGCCCGTCTATCTGGAGGGCGTCTGGGGCGGTACCTACGTCAAGAAACTTCGCAATCTGCCCGATACGATGCGCAACTGCGCCTGGGTCTTCGACCTGATTCCCATGGAGGTAAGCATCGTGGTCGAGGCCGGGGCCGAGCAGCTGGAGTTCCCGTTCTTCTCCTTCGTGCAGCGGGAGGGCGAAGCGATCATGGGCGCCCGTTGCGTCGAGAAGTTCGGCGGTTACTTCCCGATCCGCTTCAACTACGACGACTCGTACCACAGCACGGGAAACATGTCGATCCAGGTCCACTCCGGCGCGCAGTACAACCATGACAACTACGATGAACTGGGACGCCAGGACGAGAGCTACTACGTGGTCGTGGCGGGACACCATGCCAAGACCTTCATCGGATTCCGTGACGATGCCGACATCGACGCCTTCATCCGCGACATCAAGTTGGCTGACAAGGAGTACAAGCCGGTGGATTACCTGAAGTACGTGAGCTACGAGGATTCGAAGCCGGGTCTTCAGGTGATGATTCCCGCGGGGACAGTCCACTCGTCGGGCCGCAACCAGGTGGTTCTGGAGATCGGCAGCCTCACGATCGGCTCCTATACCTACAAACTCTACGACTACCTGCGTCCTGACTTCGACGGCAAGCCGCGTCCGATTCACACGTGGCACGGCGAGCGGAATCTGGTCCGCGAGCGCCGGACGAGCTGGGTGCGCCGGAACATCGTCCAGCAGCCGCGCCAGGTCCGCGGAGGTGACGGCTGGGCCGAATACATCGTCGGGGAGCACGACCTGCTCTACTTCACGCTCCGCCGTCTGGAGTTCGAGAAGCAGATCGAGGACGATACCTGCGGACGGTTCCACGTGCTGACGCTTGTCGACGGCGAACACATCCGGATCCGTTCCGTCGATCATCCCGAGCGCTATTTCGATGCCGAATACATGGATATGGTGGTGGTCCCGGCCGACATGGGCCGCTACGTGATCGAGAACTTGCGTGCGGAACCGATTTGCGTCCACAAGACGATGCTCAAGGATGGATTCGATCGCGAATAACTGCCGCCTGCTGTTCGACGTCGGTGGAACGTTCCTCAAGGCCGTGGTGGCGGATGCCGCCGGGGAGTTGATTCCCGCGTCGGAGTTCTCCTGCCCGATGCCCTCGGACGGTACGCGGGAAGAGATTGTCGGTGCCCTGACCGCTTCGGTGGTTCGGGGCGCCGCCTTCGCTTCGGCGCACGGGCTCGTGCTGAACGGTATCGGGGTCGCCTTCCCGGGCCCGTTCGACTTTGCCCGGGGCATTCCCCTTATGGAGCACAAGTTCCGGAGTATCTACGGCTGTTCACTTGTCGAAGTGTTGCGCAAACTTCCCGAAACGGGTCCCGACATGCCGGTTCGGTTCATGCACGATGTCAATGCGGCGCTGCTGGGCGAGATGACGCGCGGCAATGCCCGCACGTTCGGGAATGCAGCCCTCGTGACGCTCGGAACCGGTTTGGGCTTCGCCTGCTGCCTCGATCGCGAAGTGCAGTATTCACCCATGGGGTCCCCGCGGATCTCGATCTTCAGACGCCCGTGCCGGGACGGCATTCTGGAGGACTGGGTCTCGAAACGGGGTATCCTGCGGATCCATGCCGGTCTGACGGGGCAGTCGGCCCCGAATCTTACGGTGGCCGATCTGGCCCGGATGGCCTTTGCCGGGGATCCGGCGGCCCGGGAGACCTTCGCCGAGGCGGGACGGATCCTGGCCGGAGCGATCGGCGGCGTGCTTTCCGAGCAGCGGATCGAGTGCCTGTTGCTGGGCGGCCAGATCTCGCGTTCGTTCGCGCTGTTGGAACCGGCACTCGTCGATGGGCTGCGGAACGTGATGTGCCTGCAAAAGGTGGCCCCGGCGGCCCATATCGGCGAAGCCGCCTTTTACGGACTGCTGGCCGGACTGGATTTGTCTGCTGCCGCATCAGCTGCTTCTTCGGTGGATGCGGCGGTAGCGAAAGTCTGCTGAATTCCGTTTCCGGAAAAGAGATCGCCCCGGGGCAGTGCTGCTCCGGGGCGTCTTTCTTGAGGATGGTGTCTATCCCAGCAGCTCGTAGCCGATCTGCCAGACCCCGGTTTCTCCGGGGAATACCTGAAACGAGGTGTAGGGCTCGATGCAGGCGACATTCGGGCAGGCCCAGAAGACCATGTGGGAGAGCGACCCGCTGCCCGACACCCGGATTCCGGCTCCCGTACGGAGGTTGCGAATCGAAAATTCATATTTCCGGGTCGCGGGTTCCGGACTGTGGAGGTCTCCCATGAAGACCACTTCCCCGCGCCGGAGCTCCCGGTTGAAGCGGATGCCGTTCTCCGTAAGGGCCACGCAGTCGTAGCTCTCGCGCCAGGTTCCCGCGGGGTGGAACGGAAAGCGGATCTCCGTTTCGGGCCCCGTGACCATCCTGTCGAGCGTGAAGAAGTTGTGGTTGTAGACGTATCCCGAGAGAATTGCGGGACCGAGGTTCTTGAGCGTGTATTCGATCCGCAGTCCGGGGTCCGGAGTCAGGAGCACTCTTTTGCGGTAGTCGTATCCGTAATCGTCACTCAAGAGGCGGTGGCGGAATTCGATGCGGTCGCGTGCGGCGACCGTCTCCCGGACTCCCGGGTTGACGATTTCGTGGAGCCGGAAGCGGTCGTAAGGGTCTTTCGAGTATCGCCGCAGGGTCCCGACCCCGATTTTCAGGAACTCCTCGCCCGGACGGGCCTGCTCGTAGCCGATCGGGGAGAATTCATCCACGGGCCCGGTCAGCCCGTCGTGCCGCAGGGGGTCGTGGCGGCTCTGCCAGGGTGCGATGTAGCGGTGTCCCCGGCAGCGGAGGTCGCGCACGACGCCGCTCCAGTCGAACCGGGTGCCTCGGTAGTAGCCGTACGCGGTATCGGGCAGGCATACTACGGCCGAAACCGTGCGGTTTCCCAACCGCAGGATCGGGGATTCCTCCGATCCTGCGGTCTCCGCAAGCGGAGAGGCAGGGCCCGTATCTCGGATCAGTGCATTCATTTTCCCTTTTTGTAAATCAGGACCGCCAGATGGCGGAGAAAGGTGATCGGATTGTTTTTCATGGCTGTTGGATTGGTAGGTTGGATGCTGGAAAGGCCGGGCCGACTTGTGAAAATCGGCCCGGCCTTGACGGAATGGAATCAATATCCAGGGTTGTTCTCCGTGATGTTCTTCATGACCTGCATGGTCGTGGTCGGAATGGGCCACAGATAACTTTTCGGGGCCACGAACTTGCATTCGGCGAGTACTTGCGCATACATGTTGTTGCGGAAGAAGTTGGGGTCTCCCTTGGCGACATCGGCCATGAAATCCACACAGCCGTCCTCGTCGACCTGAGGCACGGCGCCGTGGAACCACATGCCGTCGTCGATGTAGGCGCGTTGGAGTTTCTCATCCTTCTTGGGGAGCCCGATCCAGGGGCGGTTCAGCACCTTCTCGGCAATGCGCCAGCGCCAGAGGTCGTAGAGCCGCAGGTTCTCGAAAGCGAACTCCATGCGGCGCTCGAAGCGGAGAATCGTCCGCAGCCGGGCCTGATCGCGTTCGGTGATGGCCGGATAGTCGGAAGTGGCCGTCACGTCGGCCTTGTAGGCCCGGGCGCGGACCTGGTTCATGGCGTTGAGCACCGTATCGTCGATCTCGTTGAGCTCGATCTTCGCCTCGGCGTACATGAGCAGCACGTCGGCATAGCGCAGGATCAGCTTGTCGTTTTCGGCCTCGAAGGGCGAGAGCCAGTCTTCATCGACGTGCTTCTTGAGGACCAGACCGTTGTAGGAGGCGTACTGGTTCGAACTGCCGGAGATCTTGTACGACCGCGAGTCGTTGTTGGTAACCATGCCTCCTTCGCGGGCGCTGTAGACCTCGGTCACGTCGAAATGGGGATCGAAGATGACGCCCAGGTGCTGTGTCCCGTGCTCCACGATGGTGTAGGTGCAGCGGGGATCGCGGTGCTCGAAGGGCTTGTGGGGGTCGTAGACCGACGATTCGTCGATGGGTTTGCCCTGGTCGTCGAGGAAGGAGCAGAGCAGGTACCACGAGGGCAGGCAGGTCGTGCAGGTCGGGGCGCCAGACAGACGTGGCAACTTGGCCTTGGTGGCGCCGCCGTAAAGATACTGATACTTCGAGTTGTTCGAAAGGGCTTTCGAGCGGGGAATGACGAAAATTCCCTCGGGCGAATGCTTCGTGGACATGCGGAAGAGCTCCCCGAAATCCGAATGGAGCGTGTAGGCGTTCAGCGTCATGCAGCTCGCGGCGGCATCGCGGGCCTGTTTGAAGAGGCGTTTGGCCTCCTCCTCGTTGGCATCGCCGAATCCGTGTCCCCGTCCGTTCTCGTCCAGCTCGACGGTATCCCACTTGCGGATGGATGCGAAGTGCAGGGCGTAGCGGGCCTTCATGCCGTAGACCGCCCCTTGCGTGGCGCGCTCGACCTCGCCGCCGCCGTAGGAGACGGGCAGCAGGGGTGCGATCTCGTCAAACTCCCGGAGCATGTCGTCGACCACCTCCCACATGTCCGTGCGGGTCAGCTCATAGGCGGCCTGGCGTCCGGCCTCGGAGTCCATGTCCATGTCCTCGGGCACGACCACCGGGTCGCCGAAGTGCATGATGATCCGGCAGTAGAAGCAGGCGCGGTAGAAGCGGGCACAGGCGATGATGCGGTTGTACCGCTCGGGATCCATTTCGCCTTCGAGTTTCTTGATCTCGGTGATGATCTTGTTGCAGCGGTTGATGCCCGTATAGGTGATGTCCCACATGCGGACGGCGAGCGGGTAGGTGCCGTCCACGCCGTCGATGAGGAACCGGCCCGGGGCGCTTCGGTTCTGGCCGTCATCGGTCAGCATGTCGAGTTCGGTCTGTTCGTTGGAGGTCCATTCGTTCCGCTCCATGGGCCAGTAGCTGTGGTGGAGCAGGGCGTTGAGGTTCAGTTCGAACTGCTCGGGGGTCTGGAACCACGAACCGCTGGCTGCCGAATCCTTGGGTGAGAGATCCAGATCGCTGCACGAGAAGAGCAGGCTCCCGGCCAGGGCGAAGATTGCGCATTTGATGGTTTTCATATCTTTTCGTTCTTTGATCCGATGTTAGAATTTGAGTTGTGCCGAGAAGAGCACCGATTTGGTGATCGGGTATCCGGTGGTTCCGACCTCGGGGTCCCAGCCTTCGGGGAAGTGGCTGTAAGTGAAGAAGTCGGTGAGCGTCACGGCGAAGCGCAGGCTCTTGACGTGCACCCGGTTCATCCATTTCTGAGGCAGCGTGTATCCCAGCGAGATGTTTTTGACGCGGAAGTAGGAGCCGTCGAAGATCCAGAAGTCGGAAACCGCATAGTTGTTGTTGGCGCTGTTCCACGAATAGCGCGGATATTTGGCGTGTTGGTTCTGCTCGATGGTGTTCTTGCGACTCCAGGAACTCCCCCCCGACAATGGTCGGGACGTTATACCACTGCGAGCGCAGCGGCTGCACCATCTCGTCCGTGAGGTAGGAGTTGCGCTTGCCGACGCCCTGGAACGTCAGGTTGAAGTCGATGCCGCGCCATGCCAGATCGATCGTACCGCCGTAGTTGAAGTGCGGGAGCGAGGAGCCGAGGATCGTGCGGTCGTATTCGGCGTTGATGAGCGGGCTGTTCGGGTCGGCATCCGCAAGGTTGCGGTAGTGCAGGTCGCCGGGGTAGACGGCTCCTGTGGTTGCCGAATTGTCGATTTCGGCCTGGGTCTGGTAGATCCCGTCGCAGACGTATCCGTACCACGACTGGTATTCGTCGCCTTCACGGATGATCTTGCCGCCGGAGATGACCTCCTTGTCCCCGATGTAACCCATGGTCGAGACGTCGTCCGAGAGGTTGAACGTAACCCCGTAGCTGAAATCGCCGATGTTGTCTCTCCATCCGAGGGTCACCTCCCAGCCCTTGGTATGCATGTCGCCGATGTTGTCATAGGGGTCGGAGAGTCCCATGATCGGGGCGATGGGGACCTGCAGGAGCATGTCGCGGGTCTTTTTGTAGTACCAGTCGGCGGTGACGGAGAGCCGGTTGTTGAGCATCGTCAGGTCGAGACCCACGTCGACGGTCGAGGTGGTCTCCCAGGTGATGTCGGAGACGATGGCCGCGGCCTGCGCATAACCCGAGAGGGCTGTTATCGTGGAGCCGGTGTATCCGACGACGTTGTTGTTGGCCAGGACGGCCTGGTAGGGGTAGTAACCCTTAATGCGCTCGTTGCCCAGTTCTCCGTAGGAGAGGCGGAGTTTTCCGTGGTCCAGGACCTTGCGGAGCCCCTCCATGAAGCGCTCCTGGGTGAAGACCCATCCGGCCGATGCCGAGAGGAACGTACCCCAGCGGCAGTCGGGCGCGAAACGCGAGGACCCGTCGCGGCGGATATTGCCCTGGATGTAGTATTTCGAACGGTAGTTGTACATCAGACGCCCGAAGTAGGAGCGGCGGGCCAGTTCGTTGACGTTCTGCGAATTGGCCGTAACGTCCTCACTGCCTCCGGCGCTCAGGTCGGGGATCAGCGAGTGTGCGAACGAGGATTTTTTGGCGACGATCGCCCCCTCCTGATACCAGTAGTTCTCGTAACCGATCATGGCGTTGATGTTGTGGTCCTCGCCGAAAGTGTGCTGGTAGTTGGCATAGACCTGTGTCGTGTGCGAGAAGGTATCTCCGCGGGTCTCTTCGAGGGTGGTGGTTTGGGCGTCGGAGATGTACTTCGTACTGGTGAGGCTCTCCTCCTGGTAGCTGAAGTAGGAGGTCTGGCGCTGGAAATCCTTGATCTTGGTGTAGGAGAACTGCGGGGCGAAGATTCCCGTGACGGTCAGCCCCTTGACGGGCATGATATCGATCTGGAACTTGGCGTTGGCCAGATACTTGTCGGTCTCCTTTTCACCTCCGGACATCAGGGCGGCATACTTGTTCGTGCCGTCCTTGCCCGGGGCGTAGCGTCCGTCGCTCCAGACTGCCTGGTAGATGGGCGGGATGTAACGCATGATGCCCGAGGGTGAGGTATGCGGGTTGAGCTGGTCGACGTAGCGCAGCGACAGGTCGGCCGAGGCATTCATCCATTTGAAGACCTTGATGTCGTTGTTCAGCCGGGCGGTGTAGCGCTGCCAGTTGAGGTTCTTGCGGAAGAGCCCGTCGACGTCGTCGTAGCCCAGGCTCAGCACCGAGCTGATCTTCTCGCCGCCGGCCTGAATCGTCAGGCTGTGCGACTGCCGTACGCCCTTGTCCTTGAGCATCAGGTCCATCCAGTCGACATTCGGGTAGAGGTCGGGATTCTCCCGGTTGAGGATCCAGTAGTTTTCGATCATCTCCCGCGAATACTCCTGATACCAGCCGCCCGAAGGAAGGTCGTTGTAACGGAGTTCGTTGACGGCGGCCATGTAGTCGGTGGCATTCATGTATTCGGGGGTCTGGGACTGGTAGTCGATGCCGAGCGTATAATTATAGGTAACGCTGGCTCCGGTTTTCCCGGCGCGCTTGGTGGTGATGAGGATGACGCCGGCGGCGGCCTGCGAACCGTAGATCGAAGCCGAAGCCGCATCCTTCAGGACGGTGATATTCTCGATGTCGTTGGGGTTCACGTCGTCGATGGACCCGGCCACACCGTCGATCAGCACATAGGGGTCCGACGCGCCTTCGGTCATGGAGGTGATACCGCGGATCCGGATCGAGGCCGAACCTCCGGGAGCGGAGTTCGTGCGGGTGACGGTCACGCCGGGCATGGCGCCCTGGAGGGCCTGTGAGAGCGTCTGGGTCTGCCGGTTGAGGATGGTCTCGCCGCCTACGGAGGAGAGGGCTCCGGTGAGGTCCTTTTTGCGGACGGTGCCGTATCCGACGACCACGACCTCATCCATGGCCGTACTCTCTTCTGCCAGTACGATATCGAAGGTCGTGCGGCTTCCGATGAGGATCGTCTGGCTCTTGTAGCCGAGATAGGAGACGAGCAGCGACGCATCGGCCGCGGGCTTCCGGGTGAGGGTGAAGGTGAAGTTACCCTGTGCGTCGGAGGTTACGCCCTGCTGGGTTCCGGCGAGGATGATGGTTGCTCCCGGGACCGGCTCGCCCTTTTCGGTCTTGACGCTCCCCTGTAGGGTGAAGTTCTGGGCCGAAGCGTACGATGGTGCAAATACGATCGCTGCCAGAAGCGCGCAGAAAGCGGCGATTGTCCGAAAATCGCACTTTCTTTGAAATTCATCGTAACTTTTTTTCATCTTTTTAGAATTAGTAGTATATTTGCATCGTACACCACACCACACAACACATAGGGTACATGTAAATAGAATAGTGTGGTTTAGTGTGGTACAAAAATAAAAGTAATATTTGACATTCCAAAGAAAAGCGGCTGTTTTTTGAAAAATTTCGGCGAATGTCATGCGAATGTAACGGTTTTGGGGCGGTGTTTCGGAGCGGACGAGCCATCGAGCCGGGATTCCGGGCCCGAATCGAAATTTCAAATGAACCTTTATTACGCACCTATGAAAAAGCATTTATTCGGGATTTGGACGGCGGCGTTGCTGCTGGCGGGCGCTGCCGTCTCCTGCACGAGCGATCCGGAGGTGGACAGTGTCGGCCGGGTCGGGATCACCCAGGAGAGTCTGACGGCCTCGGGCGAGGGCGAGGAGCTGACCCTCGACGTGACCAGTAATTCCTACTGGCATATCGATTTCACGGATCCGGCGACGGGAGAGACCGTCCGCTGGATTACACCCAGCGAGACCTATGGTATGGGCGATGCGGCGGTAAAACTCGTGGTAGCGCGGAACCGTTCGACGAGTGCCCGTCAGGCCTGCATCCATGTAACGACGGATTCGGAGTCGTCGACGGTTTCGATCCTGCTGTCGCAGGGGGCCGGGACCGTTGGCGGCGGGGACGGCTACGGTTTCCCGATCTACCAGATGTTCTCGATCGATGCGAATCTGATGTTGAGCAACGCCTTCATCGAGGGCGGGACCTGCTATTTCGACGACGGCATGATCCTGAGCCGGACGGGAAGCCCGGCCGACATGACGTTCAGCACCCAGACCCACACGAATCCCAAATCGGACTGGTATTTCCAGCGCGGCGTGGTGATCGGATCGTGGGAGACCGGGGATGCGCTGCAGCTGCAGATTCCGTTGAAGGAGGCGCTTTCCGGGGACCTGCGCTATATGTATGGCAGCCGCCGCGACGGCACACAGAATGCAAGCCATGCCTGGCGGTTCGAGTGGAGTGCTGACGGAGCGAGCTGGACGCCGTTCGACAAGGCGTCGGTCGGGGGAGCGTCGGATGCGGTCTGGAAGATCGTGGACTTCACGATTCCCGCGGAGAAGCAGATTCCGGCGGGCGGTACGCTCTGGATCCGGCACTATTGCACGGACGGCTCGTCGGCCAGCACGTCGGATTCGAAGCCGACGGTTGCCTTCCAGACGGGCTTCTGCATCACGAAGGCCACGGCCGAGGCGTCGGAAGTTCCGGCCATGGACGACGAGACGATCGTCTTCTCTACCGGATTCGATGACGTGCGTGATGCCGTGGCGGCCTATATCGATCTGCCGCTCGACTTCATGTCGTCATTCAATGCGGGGGCTTATTCCTTGCCCAAGGAGCACTCCGGCATCGTCGCTTTCGATGAGTGCTATACGCGCCCGGGCTTCCTGCAGGTAGGACGCGGCGACGAAGCGATTGTTTCGCGCTATACGCAGGGTTCCTATACGATCCAACTGGCCTCGCGTTTCGAGGCGATGCGCATCTTGAAGAGCGATCTCAAGTTGACGTTCCTGGCGACGGCGATGATCGACGCCTACGGCAACCCGACCGATCCCGGCGTGGTGGTGAAAGTCGATGGTGCGAGCGGCGCCACGGTGGAGGGCGGTGAGCTCGAAGGGGTTGCGAACAACGAGTTCAAGCCGTTTACGGTTTATGTCCGCGGGGCGACTCCCGAGACCGAAATCACCATTACTTCAGCTGCGATGGCCTCCAGCACGGACGACGTTCGTTTCTTCGTGGACGACATCGTGCTTGCCGTCGAGGGTGAACCGGAGCGCCCGAGTGCCGACGATCCGGTGAAGGCCACCATTGCGGAGCTCCGTGGCAAGGCGGGCGCTTCGGAGGTGACGGTTTCCGACAATCTTTATATACAGGGTACGGTGGTTTCGGTGGACAACGTTCCGCAAGGTTGTTTCGCGGTGCAGGATGACGAGGCGGGTATCTTCGTCAGCGCTCCGAATCACGGGCTTACGGTCGGCGACCAGGTCGAAGTGGTTGTAAAGGGGGCCAAGCTGGCCAAGGATGCCGACGGGCTGCTGGTGGTGACTCCGACCGCCGCGACGCAGGTGACCAGGAGCGGAACGGCAACCGAACTGCCTGCCGAGCGTTCGATTTCGGTCGGCGACCTGGCGGCAGGGACCTATGAGGCGATGCGTGTTTTGCTTCCGGAGTCTCAGGTGGTGGATGCCGATCTGTCGAAG
The DNA here is from genome assembly GCA_944321195.1 of uncultured Alistipes sp. GTDB lineage: Bacteria > Bacteroidota > Bacteroidia > Bacteroidales > Rikenellaceae > Alistipes. The sequence continues at coordinate 4,452 of CALUKL010000043.1, read as the reverse complement.
ACGCTGAGCGGGACAGTCACGCTCGAACTGGAGGATCGGGTAACGACCTATTCGATGAAGACCTATGCCCATGCGACGTTTGCCTCGACGACGGTGCCGCAGAAGCGGGGCCCGGTGAAGGGTATTGCGGGAGCGGGTTATGTGCTTCCGGCCTCGGTATCGGATCTTTCGGCGATGAACGGCACACGTTTCGGCGAGGCGGTCTACGCCATTACGCCGATCGACGGACACCTCTACGCATTGGGAACCACGAAGAACTTTACGATCGGGAATGCGACATTCGACCAGGCGACCAAGACAGTTACCTATAATGATGGGCACTCGATCTATAAGGTGGGTGATACGTCGACCGATTTTACTTGGGGCTGTTATGGAAGCAAGAAGTCTGCGGCTGCCAACATGTACGATTCGCGTCTTTATGTGACGGGTTGGGGCGGTGCCGACTGGCAGGAGAACGGGTTGGTCTTCAAGATCAAGGCTACGTCTCGGATTGTCGGAAATCTGCGTTTCGGTTTCGGCTGGTTCGGAGCTTCGGGCGACAATCTTCCCGCCAACTGGAAACTTCTGTGGAGTAATGACAACTCCACGTGGTACGATGGGGTGAAGGTGTTGAGTATTGCTTCCAGCATAACTTCCATCCCGTCCGATGATCCGGGCAGCGAAGTGTTTGCCTTTGCATCCAGCGCCAATGCGGGCGGTTACCGTATCGCCTATTTCAATGTCCCGGACAGCAAGGCGGTTCCCGAAGGTTCCTATTTCTATATGAAGATCGTGCAGGCGGACAACGAATGTCAGCGTTCGGGATCGGTCGATCCGGCCAAGGAGATGATCTTCATCAACGGTTTCTACCTCCAGACCCACGAGCGGCGAGCTTACCATACGACGGATCTTCCGTCGGGCGAAAACGTATTGTTGACCGAAGGCTTCGACGACAACCTGTGGGGCCCGGACCACTTTGCCTACGCCTGGCAGTCGTTTGCCGGATACAAGGCGGCTTACGATGTCCCGGAAGGGTGGACCGTGTCAGGTTCCGTTTTCGAACAGCCCGGTTATGTGCGGATCGGTGGCAGCGGAACCGATGCAACCTCTTCGCTGACGACTCCGGCTCTGGAGGCTTTGGGCGATACACCGACCGATATTACCGTTCAATTCAAGGCAGCGACGCTGCTGGTCGGGGCTGCCGGGCTGGTGCCCGATGACCGGACGATCCGGGTCGAGGCTTCGGGAGCCGGGACGGTGGGCTCGGAGGTCTACTTCCCGTCGACGCTTTCGGATACGGCCACAACGGTCGACCAGGAGACCTCCGACCGCATGTGTGACGAGTACCTGCGCTGGTACGACTGTTCGGTGAAGGTGTCGGGAGCCACGAAGGATACGAAAATCACCTTTACGGGCGTCGGGCGTCACTTCTTCGACGACATCGTGATTACGAAAGATTGAGTCCAACACTTAAAACAATAAAAAATGGAAAAACTGAAGTATTTGCTCTACGGAATCGTATTGTGCGCCCTGGGATGCTCGTCGGGCAGCGATGACAATCCGGGACCGAGCGGAGGCGGCGCCTCTGAGAACACCTTGAAGGTGATGTCGTTCAACATCCGTTGCGTCACGACGAGCGATACGGGCGACAAGGCCTGGGACGTGCGCAAGGCCCCGTGCGTGAAGATGATCAACAGCATCCAGCCTGACGTGATCGGGATGCAGGAGCCGCGGACCGCACAGCGCGATTACCTGAAGCAGAACCTTCCCGATTACGAGATGCTCGAAGTCCCCAATACGGGTACGAGCAAGGGCGGCAACTCGGTGCTGCTGTACCGCAAGAGCCGTTTCACGCGCATCGACTGGGGTTACTACTTTCTGAGCGATACGCCCGACGAACCCTCCGTAGCCTGGGAGGCTAAGCAGTGGCATACGACGGTTTGGGCCCATCTGAAGGATGTGACGACCGGGAAGGATTTCTGGCTCTTCACGACCCACATGCCGGCCTATGCTTCGAATATCTCGGCCCGGGAAAAGAGTGCAAAGCTCAACGTCTCGAAGATGAAGGAGCTGGCCGGGGAGAATGCCATGCTCTTCATCACGGGCGACATGAACTGCTCCTATGCGACGGACGACGCTTCGCGGGAGGCGCTGACACCCTACTACAAGTGGATGTCGGCGGCCCGGGACATCGCGCCGGCCGGTGATGCGTACAGCTTCAACAACTACGGAAGCGGTACGGCCACCCCGAAACGGAACCTGGACCATATCTTCTACCGGAATGGCATTGCTGTATCGTTCCGCACGATTACGGATAACTACGGGGTCCCCTATATCTCCGACCACTATCCGATCCTGTTGACGACGATTTTCTGATCATCCGGTCGGATCGAAACGAAAGGCCCGGACTTCACGTGAGTCCGGGCCTTTTTCGGCTTTCGCGCACGGGCGATACGCGGCAGCGGGTCAGTTGACCACCACCGTCGGGAAATACTCCCGCAACAGCGCCGCAGCCCGGTCGATCTGCTCGGGCGTATTCTCCCGTACGTCGCGCAGTTGGTACTCCAGCCCCATCGCCTCGTACTTGTGGACGCCGAGCGTGTGGTAGGGCAGCAACTCAACGCGTTCGATCGAGCGGTAGCCGCCGAGCCGTTCGCCCAGCAGCCGCATATCGGCTTCGGCGTCGCTGTAGCCCGGAACGAGGACGTAGCGCAGCCAGAAAGGTTTGCCGTGGGCTTCGAGCCAGGCCGCCGTGCGGAGCGTCTGGGCGTTTTCGCGCCCCGTGAGCCCCTTGTGGCGTTCGGGATTGGCCTGTTTCACGTCGAGCAGCACCAGGTCCACCAGCCCCAGCAGCTCCTCGACGGCCGGATTCCACACCCCGCCGTTCGAATCCAGACAGACGTGGATGCCCGCCTCCTTCAGTTTGCGGACCAGCGGGACGAGCGCCGCGGCCTGAAAGGTCGGTTCGCCGCCCGAAAAGGTTACGCCGCCCCGCCGTCCGAAGAAGGGTTTCTGGTCGACGGCCATGCGGAGGATCTCCGAGGCTTCGGTGGGCGTGCCGCCGCAAGCCTCGATCGTGTCGGGATTGGCGCAGTAGAGGCAGCGGAAATTGCAGCCCTGCAGGAAAACGACGAGCCGGAGTCCCGGCCCGTCGAAAGTTCCCATCGATTCGTAGGAGTGTACGCGAATCATATCGTTTGATTGTTTGGAATCACCTGTCAATAATCGGGAGCGGGGTCGGATGGAGGCCGTTTTTGCAGCTTTGGACCTGCACTACGGCCCCCCCCGTTCCTAAGAGCGGCTTTTTAAGCCGCTACATGCGCTCGTGGAAACTGCGGCTGATGACCTCCAGCTGATGTTCGCGGCTCAGCTTGGTGAAGTTCACGGCGTAGCCCGAGACGCGGATCGTCAGCTGCGGATACTTCTCGGGGTGCTCCATGGCATCTTCGAGCATCTCGCGGTTCAGGACGTTGACGTTCAGGTGGTGGGCACCCTTCGTGAAGTAGCCGTCGAGCATCGTCACCAGGTTCTCGACCCGCTCCTCGGGCGTGGGGCCCAACGATTTCGGGACGATCGAGAAGGTGTTCGAAATACCGTCCTGCGAGTCGCGGTAGCGCAGCTTGGCCACCGACGAGAGCGAAGCGATGGCGCCGCTCTTGTCGCGTCCGTGCATGGGGTTGGCGCCCGGGGCGAAGGCGACGCCCTTGGCGCGTCCGTCGGGCGTGGCGCCGGTCTTCTTGCCGTACATCACGTTCGAGGTGATCGTCAGCAGCGACAGCGTCGGGCGGGCATTCTTGTAGACGGGCAGCTTCTTCAGCTCCTCGCTGAAGTAGTAGACCAGGTCGACGCCGAGGTGGTCGACGCGGTCGTCGTTGTTGCCGAAGCAGGGGAACTCGCCCTGGATGTCGAAGCTCTCGGTGAGGCCCATTTCGTTGCGGCGGGGCGTCACCTTGGCGTACTTGATGGCCGAGAGGGAGTCGAGGGCGATCGAGAGCCCGGCCACGCCGTAGGCGAGGTTGATGCGCGGGTCGGTGTCGACGAATGCCATCTGGGCCTTCTCGTAGTAGTACTTGTCGTGCATGTAGTGGATGATGTTCATCGCCTCGTTGTAGACGCGGGCGATCTCATGCAGTACCTTCTTGTAGTTCTGCATCACCTCCTCGAAGCGCAGCGGGCCCTCGGAGAGCGCCGGGATGCCCTTGACCATCACCGTGCCGGTATTCTCGCAGCGTCCCTCGTTGAGGGCGAGCAGCAGCGCCTTGGCCAGGTTGCAGCGGGCGCCGAAGAACTGGATCTGGCGGCCGATGTCCTGGTACGACACGCAGCAGGCGATTCCGTAGTCGTCCGAGTGGCGCACTTCGCGCATCAGGTCGTCGTTCTCGTACTGGATCGAGCTGGTGTCGGACGAGACTTTGGCGCAGAACTCCTTGAATCCCTGCGGCAGGTCGGGGCTCCACAGGATCGTGAGGTTGG
>CALUKL010000042.1 GCA_944321195.1 uncultured Alistipes sp. | reverse complement strand
CGCCGGCAAACTCGAACCAGGCTTCCGGGTCTGTGAAGACGTTGCCCTCCGAATCGGTCACCTTGGCCGTTCCGTAGAAGTGCATGTTGTCGCTTGTGAAGACCCCGTCGACGATCGAGGGGTTGCTTGTTGCGTACTGGACGCCTTCGTCGGCTTCGTCGTTGCAGGCGGCCAGCGCAAAGGCCGCCAGGCTCATCATCAGCAGTTTTTTCAACATGTTCAATCAATATTTAGGGTTAAGGTAATGCCGAAGGTACGGGGCCGTCCGCGCTGGACGAACTCGTTGCCGATCGACTTGAAATAGAAGACGTTGTAGGTTGTGCCCGTGAGGTTGCGGCCCCAGAGGCCGAGCGACCAGCGGCGGTGTTCCAGCCGCACGGTGGCGTTCAGGAGGGCATAGAAGGGTTCCGTGAGGGAGTTCTCCTCGTTCCAGGCGATCGTCCCGGCGCCCTGCACCCCGGCCTGCAGGACCACGTCGCCCAGCCAGTCGACGCCCGTCGGGCGGCTCCAGGTCGCCGCGGCCGCAAAGGTGTGTTCCGGAGCGTAGGGGACGCGCTTCCCGGCGTAGTCCTCCTGCCCGCTGCGGTAACGCAGGAACCGGGCATCGGTGTAGCCGTAGTTGAGGTTGAGGTCCAGGTCGCGCCAGGGCGAGAACTGCAGCGAGAGCTCGGCGCCGCGGCTTCGCGTGCGGCCCGCATTGGCCATCATGCGGCCGGTGGTCTGACCCTCGGGGAAGACGGTCAGCTGCTGGTCGCGTACCTCGATCCAGAAGAGGGCGAAATCGCCCCGTACGGCACCCTCCATGCACGAAAAGTGGCCTCCGAATTCGAAATTCCAGCTGTATTCCGGGCGGTAGGACATCCGGTCGGGATCCTCCTCGGCGACGCCCGAGATCATCATCGCCTGCAGTTTCTCCTGCAGCAGGTCCGAGAACATCTGCGTGTTGAATCCCCCGGCCTTGTATCCCCGCGAGACGGAGAGGTAGAGGTTGCGCGTTGGGTCGAAGGCGTACATCACCGAGACCTTGGGCAGCAACTCCAGGTAGGAGTGCGCCAGATCTCCCGTATCGTCGATCGAGATGCTTTGGGGGGTCGGGGCGTTGCCGTTGACGCTGAGCGTATAGTTCAGCTCTGTGCGGCTGCGGTAGCGGAGCTGCGTGCGTTCGAAGTCGGCGCGCAGCCCGGCGGTCAGGTGCCAGCGTCCCAGCCGCAGGCGCGATTCGTGGTAGAGCGCCGCGCCCCAGGCCGGCATCCGGAACCGCGACGAAAGCGGCAGCTCCTCGGCGTCGATCTCGTAGCGGAGCAGGTCGGGCATCCGGTTGGCATTGTCGAGGATCAGCCGCTCGATGCCCGTGCGTTTGAAGTTCACCGGGGCATCCATCCGCTGGTGGCGGTAGAAGGCGAAGGCCCCGAAGAGCCATCCGTAACGCTCCCTGCCCCGCGAACGGAAGACCAGATCCTCGGTCAGGGCGTGTTCGCGGATGGCCTGCCGCAGCGTGAAGTAGGAGAGCGGCGTAAAGTCCTGGTCGAGCGTCATCGCATCGTCGGTGTACTGGTAGCTGGTGATCGACGAGACGCTGTACCGCGCGGCGTCGTAGCGCACGGTGAGCCCGTCGCTGATCGACGTGCGGAGATAGGAGCAGGGGTCATTGTAAGCAATTTGCCCGGGACGGAGGATCGTTTCGCCCTCCTCGACGATCGCTTCGCCGGCGTAGGCGTAGGGGTAGCCGCCCTGTTCGAGCCGCGCGAGTGCGAGCGTGTTGTCGAGGCGCAGCCCCCGACGGTTGTCCCACTGTATCTTCCAGCGACCCCCGGCCTGCCACTCCCGGTCGCAGGTCTTGTGGGTGTATTCGTTCTCGAAAAAGCCGTCCGAGCGGGTGTAGAAGCCCGTTACGGAGCATCCTACGTCGGGCAGCGGGCGGTAATAGGTCGAGGCCCTGAGGCGCAGCGTGTTGCCGCTGCCGTATTCGGCCAGTGCGCGCACCCCTTCGTAGGTGAGCGGCGAAAGGGTGTAGACATTCACCACGCCGCCCATCGTGTTGCGCCCGTAGAGGGTCGATTGCGGACCGCGCAGTACCTCGATGCGTTCGATGTCGGCCAGTTCGGTGTCGAAGGCGTTCTTGTTCAGCAGCGGTACGTTGTCGACGTTCAGTCCGATGACCGGCTGGTCGATGCGCGCCCCGAGCCCCCGCACGTAGATCGACGAGGTCATGCGCGACCCGTAGTCCGGGGCGTGGAAGTTCGGCACGGCGAGCGAGATCTCCTTCAGGGCCGAGATGCCTCCGCGCGTGACGGCCCGGCTGCCGAGGATCGTCGATGCCACGGCCGTCGACCGCAGCACCGGGCCCTGCTTGATGGCCGTCACCTGTACGCGGTCGACCGTGATCGTCGTGTCGGCACGTTCCGCGTCCGGTTCGTCGGCGGCAATGCCCCGCCCCGGGACCGGAAGGCCCAGCAGCAACAGGAGAAGGATCGGGCGGAAGGACATCGTGTATCCGGGAGATGTTGGGTTTGTTTCGCCTGCAAAGATAGGCTTTTATTCCGAATGGCGCATCATTCGTGGTGGTAGGGTTCGTTGTTGAGGATCGTGAAGGCCCGGTAGATCTGTTCGGCGAAGATGGCCCGCACGATCTGGTGCGAGAAGGTCATGCGCGAAAGCGACAACTGCGCATCGGCCCGGGCGTAGACCTCGTCGGAGAATCCGTAGGGGCCGCCGATCACCAGTACGAGGCGCTTTACGCCGCTGTTCATCCGTTTCTGCAGCCACAGCGCGAACTCCACCGAGCGGTACTCCGCGCCCCGTTCGTCGAGCAGGGTCACGTAGTCGCCTTCCGTGAGCTGGCGCAGGATGGCTTCGCCTTCGGCCGTGCGTTGTTGCTTGATGCTCAGGTTCTTCGTATTGCGTACGTCGGGCAGGGTCGTCACGGCGAAACGGCAGTAGCGGTTTACCCGTCGGGCGTAGAGTTCGACCAGCGAGGCGATCTCCTGCGAATCGGTCTTGCCGATGACGATCAGTTCGATGTTCATATCACCCGTTTTTTTGTATGCTCCTCGTTCTCATCCGCACTTCGTTCTCATCCGCTCCTTCGGGGGCCGGGCGTCAGAGGTCGCTGTTCCACTCCCCGGCGGCGTCGCCGTAGATCACCGGACGTGACTTCTCTACCGACTTGAGCCACTCGTAGGCCTTGTACATGTTGTATCCGTTGCCCGAGGGCGAGCCCAGTTCGTAGGCGATGACGCAGGTGAAGTTCCGCGAACGGTAGTACATCGACTTCACCCGTTCGAGATATTCGTCGACCAGGGCCGGGTCGTTCGAAGGGGTGCCGCCCACACGTCGGTCGTCGCGCCGCTCCGGCGCCGAAATTGCCGCGCAGTCGATGACGTAAAGGCCCAGTTCGTCGCACAGTTCGTAGAACCAGGCCGGTTGCGGGCAGCTCGGGCAGATCGTATTTTTGCCCTTGGACTTCAGGGACTTGAGCTCCGAAAGGGTGGTTTTGCGGTCCGCGGCGGCATTGTACTCAGCCCGGACGAGCTGCAACTCCCTGCCCAGGCGCATGAGCCGCCCGTCGACGAACTCCGTCTTTCCGAATCCGATCTTCAGCGGCATGTACTCCTTGTAGACGCCGTTGCGGCGCGTGAAGAGCATCACGCGGTAGAGCGGCGGGTTTTTGCTCCCGGCCTCCCACTTGTTCGCATAGGTGCCGTAGATGAAGGGCGTGTAGCGCACCGTATCGGTCGAGCGTCCGGGGATGGTGATCTCCGTCATGTTGAATTCGAGCAGTTTGCCCTGCGGCGAGTAGATGTCGTAGCCCACGGTGACGGGTTCGTCGTAGTTGTAGGCGTTGCAGGCGACGATCTTCAGGTCGAGCATTCCGAAATCGCGGCCCAGCGAGTCGGGTACGAGGGCGATTTCGAAATCGGCGATCGAACGCTTGTTCTGATAATAGAGGTAGCTGTTTTCGAAGAGCGGGCGTGCGGTTCCCGTTGCGTCGATCGGCAGCCGACGGGCGTGCATCAGGACCCGGAACGTATTGACTCCCTGGTGGATGTAGGGCGTGAGATCGAATTCCGAGGGGGTCAGCGCATCGTTTACCTCGCCTACGGGCCGGTCGTTGAGCCAGAGCGAGTAGCCCGCCCCCGGATTTTCGAGGTGCAGGAAGACCCGTCCGTCGGTCCACTCGAAGGGGATTTCGATCTTTGCGCCGTAAAATGCCGAAATGTCGCCCGACGATTCGGTGATCAGCTCCGGGCGGAAGGCCATCCAGTAGCCTCCGGCTTCGCGGTTGCGGGCATCGGCGTCGTGGCGGGCGTTGTAGGGGACCACTTCGGTGCGGTAGATCCGGCCGCCTTCGGCCAGCGGAACGGGTGTGGATTCCTCCAGTCCCGGGATCTGGGCCGCAGCCGTCAGCGTGCAGGCTGCCAGGGCAGCCGTCCATATCGTTCGTTTCATCGTGTACTGGGTTGTATAACTCGGACAAAGGTACTTTTTTTTTGCCAAATCGCAAATTATGGCTAACTTTGTCAATTCAGAAAAATGTGTGAACTGAAATCTATGAAAACGCAGAGAATCGCTGAAATCCTGAAATCGGGAGCCGTGGATACCGACATCGTCGTCAAAGGTTGGGTGCGCACCAAGCGCGGGAACAAGAATGTGGCGTTCATCGCCCTGAACGACGGGTCGTGCGTGAACAACATACAGGTCGTGGTCGACCTGGCCAAGATCGCCGAAGAGCAACTCAAACCCATCACCACGGGCGCCTGCATCCGCGTTGACGGACGGCTGGTGGCCTCTCCGGGCGCCGGGCAGGGCGTCGAGGTGCAGGCCGGGCGGATCGAGATCTACGGCACGGCCGATCCCGAGACCTATCCCCTGCAGAAGAAGGGGCACTCGCTGGAGTTCCTGCGTGACATCGCCTACCTGCGTCCCCGGACCAATACCTTCGGAGCCGTGCTGCGCATCCGTCACGCCATGGCCTACGCCATCCACGAGTACTTCAACAACCACGGGTTCTACTATTTCCATACGCCGATCATCACCGCCTCGGACTGCGAAGGCGCCGGGGCGATGTTCCAGGTCACGACCCTCGACCTGAACAACCTCCCGAAGACCGAGGAGGGCAAGGTCGACTATACGCAGGATTTCTTCGGCAAGTCGTGCAACCTGACCGTCTCGGGGCAGCTCGAAGGTGAACTGGGCGCCCTCTCGCTGGGCCGCATCTACACCTTCGGCCCGACGTTCCGCGCCGAGAATTCGAACACCCCGCGCCATGCGTCGGAGTTCTGGATGATCGAGCCCGAGGCCGCGTTCTACGACCTGGAGGATAACATGGAGCTGGCCGAGGATTTCCTGAAGTACCTCATCCAGTACGCTTTGGACCACTGCATGGAGGACCTCGAATTCATGAACAAGATGTGGGACAAGGGCCTGCTCGACCGACTCAAGTTCGTGCTGCACAACGACTTCAAACGCCTTGACTACACCGAGGGCATCGAGATCCTCAAGGCTTCGGGCCGCAAGTTCGAATTCCCCTGCGACTGGGGCTGCGACCTGCAGTCGGAGCACGAACGCTACCTCGTGGAGGAGCACTTCAAGCGCCCGGTGATCCTGATCAACTACCCGAAGGAGATCAAGGCCTTCTACATGAAGCAGAACGACGACGGCAAGACCGTGCGTGCCATGGACGTCCTCTTCCCGGGTATCGGCGAGATCATCGGCGGCTCGGAGCGTGAGGCCGATTACGAGAAGCTGAACCGCCGCGTCAAGGAGCTCGGCATGAACGAACGCGAACTGTGGTGGTATCTCGATACGCGCCGCTGGGGATCGGCGCCCCACTCGGGATTCGGCCTGGGATTCGACCGCCTGCTGCTGTTCGTGACCGGTCTGACGAACATCCGCGACGTCCAGCCCTTCCCGCGCACGCCACAGCACGCCGATTTCTAAACCGTTTGCGAACCGTGGCACCGGATGGCAGAATCCGCGCCGCCCGGCGTCGAGATTTTCGGGGTGGCGGTCCGGTCGTGAGCGGACTGGTGCCTCCCGGAACGCCGGGTGGGATGGTGAGCCCCGAACGTGTGATGAACCGTGCGACCCGAACTTGTGCGACCCGAACCCGAATGTGAAGGAACCCAAGTAAGAAGCTGATTCTTAATTTGGATTCAATATGGCAATCAATCAAAAACAGGTACTTTCGCTTCAGCAGAAGCTCTCTCCGCAGCAGATTCAGATGATCAAGCTGCTGGAGCTGCCCACCGTGCAGCTCGAACAGCGCATCAAGCAGGAGATCGAGGACAACATCGTCCTGGAGGAAGAGGAGCGCTCGGCGGAGGACGAGGAGCAGCAGCCTCAGGAGATCTCCGTGGACGAATATCTGCGTGAGGACGATACTCCCTCGTACAAAAGCCGGATCAACAACTTCTCGAAGGATGACAAGCAGCGCCCGGTCTATCTGACCGAAGGCCGTTCGCTGCAGGAGTACCTCGTGGAGCAACTGGGCTACCGCAACCTCTCGGAGCGCGACATGCGCCTGGCCGTCTACCTGATCGGGAGCATCGACGAGGACGGTTACCTGCGCCGCGATCTGGAGTCCGTGGCCGACGACATTGCCTTTACGGTCGGGATCGAGACCTCGGCCGAAGAGCTGGAACGCATTCTGGGCATCATCCACGAACTCGAACCCGCGGGGATCGGGGCCCGCGACTTGCGAGAGTGCCTGCTGCTACAGATGGCCCAGATGCCCGTCAACACCCGTGCGCGGTGCCTGGCCCGCAAGATCCTCACCTCCTATTTCGACGAGTTCGTCAAGAAGCACTACGAGAAACTCATGGCGCGCCTGCAGGTCTCGGAGGAGGATTTCCGCGAGGCGATTGCCGAGATCCGGCGTCTGTCGCCCAAACCCGGCAACCTCTACGCCGAAGGGGGTACCGACACTACGCCCTACATCATTCCGGACTTTATCCTCGACTATCAGGACGGCCACTTCAACCTCTCGATGAACTCCTACAACGTCCCCGAAGTGCGGGTGAACCGCCGCTACGTGGAGATGATCCGCGACATGGTGGGGGTCGACGGCAAGGTCAAGGAGCAGGACCGGGAGGCGCTGCAGTTCGTGAAGAGCAAGATCGACTCCGCGAAGTGGTTCATCTCGGCCATCAAGCAGCGTCACGACACGCTGATGCGCACGATGCAGACCATCCTGGACTACCAGCAGGAGTACTTCAAGGACGGCGACCGTTCGAAACTCCGCCCGATGATCCTCAAGGACATCGCCGACCGCACGGGACTCGACGTCTCGACGATTTCGCGCGTGGTCAACAGCAAGTACGTCCAGACGCAGTTCGGGATCATTCTCCTCAAGTCCCTCTTCTCGGAGGCCATGCAGACCGATTCGGGCGAGGAGGTGTCGAGCTACGAGATCAAGAACATTCTCCAGCAGTGCATCGACGGCGAGGACAAGCGCCATCCGCTGACCGACGAGACGCTGATGGATATCCTCAATTCGAAGGGCTACCGCATCGCCCGGCGCACGGTGGCCAAATACCGCGAGATGCTCGGCATCCCGGTGGCGCGTCTGCGCAGGCAGATCTGAACCCCGGCCGCCGGACCACTGCCCCGAATCCCGATAAACCCCTAATGATGAACTACCGAAAAATAGCCAATACGCTCTCCTGGGTCCTGCACCCGTTTCTGCTGCCGGTCTATCTGATGGCGGTGCTGCTTACGATGACCACCTTTGCGCTCTTCTCCCCCGGGGTGAAGTTCTATTTCCTGTGGGTCGTGATGCTCTATGCGATCATTATCCCGTTCCTGACGCTCGGCATCCTGCATTCGCTGGGCCGGATCTCCGATTTCAGAATCGACAACCGCCGCGAACGCCTGCTGCCCCTGCTGATCGGGACCGTCTGCTACGTGCTGTGCGCCCTCACCTTCTCGAAGATTCCTTCGGCGATCTTCCTGCGCAAGTTCATGCTGGCGGCAGCCTGCTGCGAGGCGATGTGTTTCGTGGTGTCGCTCCGCTGGAAGATCAGCCTCCACCTGACCGGCATGGGGGCCATTGTGGCGCTGCTTGTGGTGATGAACATCGTCGGGGTGGGGAACATGCTCCTCCCCTTGTCGGTGGCGATCCTCGGGGCCGGAGCTCTTGCCTCGGCCCGCCTCTATCTGGGGTGTCACAACCCCGTACAGATCTTTGCGGGATTTTTCGGCGGGTTTGGCGTGGCGATGCTCGCCGTGCTCTTCCTGTAACGGGGCGAGCGGGCGCGGCGGACTTGGGTGCGCTCCCGGCTTTCGTATTTGTTCTGCCTTTTGCCGCGTATCTTTCCGGAGATGAAAAACGGCTCTCGCATGGAGAGCCGTTTCTTTCGTATGGGCAGGTCCCTTGCTTCGGACCGACCCGTTAGACGCAACCCTGGGCGAGCATGGCGTTGGCCACCTTCATGAAACCGCCGATATTGGCGCCCACCACGTAGTTGACATAACCGTCGGGCTCCGTGCCGTACTGCACGCAGACCGAGTGGATGTTCTTCATGATCGACTTCAGCCTGGCGTCGACCTCTTCGGGGGTCCAGGTGATACGCATCGAGTTCTGGGTCATCTCCAGGCCCGAGGTGGCCACACCTCCGGCATTGGCAGCCTTGCCCGGGGCGTAGAGCAGCTTGTGCTGCTGGAAGATCTTGATGGCCTCGGGGGTCGAGGGCATGTTGGCACCCTCGGCCACGCAGATGCAGCCGTTGTTTACGAGCATCTGGGCCTCGTCGCCGTTCAGTTCGTTCTGTGTGGCGCACGGCATGGCAATGTCGCACTTCACGCCCCACGGGCGCTCGCCCGGATAGTAGGTGGCCGACGGATAGTGCTCGGCGTACTCCTTGATGCGGCCGCGGAAGATGTTCTTCAACTCCATGACGTAATCCAGTTTCTCGGGGCTGATGCCTTCGGGATCGTAGATGTAGCCCGAGGAGTCGGAGAGCGTCACGACCTTGGCGCCGAGTTCGGTAGCCTTCATGCAGGCATACTGGGCCACGTTGCCCGATCCGGAAATGCAGACGGTCTTGCCCTCGAACGAGTCGCCGCGCGTGGCGAGCATCTCCTGGGCGAAGTAGCACGTTCCGTATCCCGTAGCTTCGGGACGCAGCGGGCTGCCGCCCCAGTCGCGGCCCTTTCCGGTGAGCGTGCCGGAGAATTCGTCGCGCAGACGCTTGTACTGTCCGAACATGTAGCCGATTTCGCGGCCTCCGACGCCGATGTCACCGGCCGGAACGTCGGTATCCTGGCCGATATGGCGCTGGAGTTCGGTCATGAACGACTGGCAGAACTTCATCACCTCGTTGTCCGACTTGCCCTTGGGGTTGAAGTCCGAACCTCCCTTTCCGCCGCCCATGGGCAGCGTGGTGAGGCTGTTCTTGAAGGTCTGTTCGAAAGCCAGGAACTTCAGGATCGAGAGGTTCACCGACGGGTGGAAGCGGATACCGCCCTTGTATGGGCCGATGGCGCTGTTCATCTGGATGCGGTAGCCGCGGTTGATCTCGATCTCGCCCTTGTCGTTGAGCCACGGCACGCGGAACATGATGACCCGTTCGGGTTCGGCGATGCGGTCGAGTATCTTCATTTTTTGGAGAATCGGGCTGGCAACGATATGGGGAGCCAGCGATTCGGCCACCTCGCGGACGGCCTGATGGAACTCCGGTTCACCCGGATTGCGGGCGATGAGCCGGGCCATGAAATCTTCGACATACTGTCGGGCTTGTTCGTTCATAGCGATTCGTTTTTAGAGGTTTTGTGATGGATTTCCGGCTCTAAAATTAATAACTTTACAGCTATTTTGCAAGTTCTTTAAGAAATTCGTAAAATATTTTACTATACCCGCCGCCTCATTTGCTTACGGTCCGAGCCGTAGCCTGTCCCGCAGCTGAAAATCCGTAATGAAAAATGACGGATTCGCCGTGAATCCGTCATGGAAATTTTTTGAAATTTTTTTCAAAAAAATGAGCCGCTCTTTCTCCGGGGCTGCAAATCCCCGTTTACTTTGTGAAGGCGAATCCGAGATAGACGTTTTCGTACTTGCGCAGCAGCGTCGTGACCGTGGCGAGTGACGAGACCTTGCTGCCGAGTTCGGTCACCAGGTTCACGAGTTTCGTGACCGGGAAGACCAGTTGCAACTCCGTGCCGCTGACGTAGGCGTGGCCTTCGACCGCTCCCAGGTTGAGTTTTCCCTTGGCGAAGCGGAGTGTCACGACATGGGTCGAGGAGTCGTATTCGTAGGTTCCCGAGAGTTCGTGTTTGCCCAGAACGGCCGTAAAGGTACTGTCGGCCTTCTCGAAGGTGAAGCTCCCTGCGCCGGATTCGATACCGGCCAGTGCGTAGACCTTTTCGAGTTGCTGCACGACGGTCGATTCGAGGGCTGCGCCGCCAAGTTCCGAGGCGATGTTCTCGCCTTCGAACTTCATGCCCGGGCCCGAGTAGTTCCATGTTCCCGCGAGGGCATACTGGGTGAGTTTTCCGTCGGTGGCTTCGTCGACGGCCGTGGTTGCGATCTTTTTCAGGGCATTCTTCCAGTCCTGAGCTGCGGTTGGGAGCGCAAGCAGCAGCACGACCGCCGGAATAAGGATTTTTTTCATCTTGTAGGCGAATGGTTGAAGGTTTGCGGACGCTGCCGGGGCGTTGCGTCCGGAGTCGTCATAACGTGTCGAGTTCGCGGAGCCAGACTTCGGCCGAGGCATCGGAGGGCATCCGCCAGTCGCCCCGGGGCGAGAGGGCTACCGATCCGACCTTCGGGCCGTCGGGAAGCGCCGAGCGCTTGAACTGCTGCATGAAGAACCGCCGGAAGAAGATCCGCAGCCATTTGAGGATGGTTTCGCGGTCGTAGCTTCCGTCGAAGGCCACTTCGGCCAGCAGGAGGATCTTCTCCGGGCCGTATCCCAGGCGGAGGAAGTTGTAGAGGAAGAAGTCGTGGAGTTCGTAGGGGCCCACGAGGTCTTCGGTCTTCTGTGCGATCTTGCCGTCGGCATCGGCCGGGAGCAGTTCGGGGCTGACCGGCGTATCGATGATGTCGAGCAGCGTGGCGCGGGTCGTCGGGTCGTTTTCGGTGTCGGCGACCCACTTCACGAGGTGGCGCACCAGCGTCTTCGGCACCGAGGCGTTGACGCCGTACATCGACATCTGGTCGCCGTTGTAGGTGGCCCAGCCCAGGGCCAGTTCCGAGAGGTCGCCCGTGCCGACCACGAGCCCGCCCTCCATGTTGGCCACATCCATCAGGATCTGGGTCCGTTCGCGGGCCTGGGCGTTCTCGTAGGCCGCCGAACGGTCCGACGGGTCGAGCCCTATGTCGCGGAAATGCTGCAGGCAGGCGTCGCGGATCGGGATTTCGCGCACCGTGACGCCCAGTCCGCGCATCAGTTCCAGGGCATTGTGATAGGTGCGGTCGGTGGTTCCGAATCCGGGCATGGTGATGCCGATGATCCCCGCGCGGTCGAGTTCCAGCAGGTCGAACGTGCGCACCGTCACGAGCAGGGCCAGCGTCGAGTCCAACCCGCCCGAGATGCCGATCACGGCCCGTTCGCAACGGGTGTGGCGCAGCCGCTGGGCCAGACCGTGCGACTGGATGCGGAAGATCTCCTCGCAGCGTTCGCTGCGGTGCTCCTCGTCTTTGGGGACGAACGGCATGGGGTCGATGTCGCGTTCCGGCACCGCAGCCCGCAGCCCTTCGGGGATCTCCATCTCGATGACCGTACTCTCTGACGAGCTTTCGCGCTGCCGGAACGAGGTGTTGCGGCGGCGTTCGAACTCCAGGCGCTGGAGGTCGACGTCGGCGACGATGAGCTGTTCTTCTGTCGAGAAGCGTTCGGCTTCGCGCAGCAGCGTGCCGTTTTCGGCGATCAGGCCGTTTCCGGCAAAGGTCAGGTCCGTGGAGGATTCGCCGCTTCCGGCCGAGACGTAGACGTAGGCCGAGAGCGTGCGGGCCGATTGCTGGGCGATGAGCTGCCGCAGGTAGGCGTGTTTCCCGGCCAGTTCGGGCGAGGCCGAGAGGTTGAAGATCACCCGGGCGCCGTTCAGGGCCAGTTGTGTCGAGGGCGGGATCGGAGCCCAGAGGTCCTCGCAGATCTCCACGCCGAACTCCGCACCGTTGACCGAGAAGGTGAGGTCGGCGCCGAAGTCGGTCTGTTGGCCTGCGACGTCGATCCGCTCCTCGGAGATTCCGGCTCCGGAGGCGAACCAGCGATCCTCGTAGAATTCGCCGTAGTTGGGAATGTAACTCTTCGGCACAACCCCGAGGACCTTGCCCTGGGCCATGACCACGGCACAGTTGTAGAGGGCCGAGCCGTGGCGCAGCGGCGCCCCGACGATCAGTGCCAGGGGAAGTTTGCGCGTTGCCTTGGCGAGCCGGGCCAGGGCCTCGTCGGCCGCGTCGAGCAGCGTGGGCTGCAACAACAGGTCGCCGCATGTGTAGGCCGTCATGCCCAGTTCGGGGAAGACGATGATCTCCACGCCGCGGCGTGCGGCCTCCTCGGCCAGTGCCGCCGTGCGTTCCATATTATAGGTGCAGTCGCCGACCCGCAGGGCGGGGATCGCCGCCGCGACCTTCAGAAATCCGAAATTGTCCATCTTTTCACATGTTTATGCCCCTCCCGGGGCTTTTTTCCCGCTCTTCGCTCCTTTGCCTCGGCACCGAACCGCTCCGCCGAGCCTATTCGGCCCAGAGTTGCGCGAGGTTCAGGATCACCTGCTGGGCCTTGCGCATGGTGGTGAGCGAGCAGTATTCGAACTTGCCGTGGAAGTTCATGCCGCCGGTGAAGAGGTTCGGGCACGGCAGCCCCATGAACGAGAGCCGGGCGCCGTCCGTCCCGCCGCGGATCGGCCGCACGAGGGGTTTCACCCCGGCCATCTCCATCGCCTGGAGGGCCTTGTCGATCACCTGCGGGTGGGGTTCGACCATCTTGCGCATGTTGAAATACTGGTCCTTGACCGTGAGGGTCAGCACATCGCCGCCGTATTTCTGCTTCAGCAGGTCGACGCACGCCCACAGGAAGACCTTCTTCTTCTCGAAACGGTCGGCGTCGTGGTCGCGGATGATGTAGCTCAGCGAGGCCCGCTCGACCGTGCCGTTCACGCCTACGCAGTGGTAGAAACCCTCGTAGCCTTCGGTGAACTGCGGGCGCTCGGCCGCCGGAAGCAGCGTCTGCAGCTCGCACGCCACGTCGATGGCGTTGATCATCTTGCCCTTGGCGTAGCCCGGGTGGACGTTGCGGCCCTGGATCTCGATCTTCGCACTGGCGGCGTTGAAGTTTTCATACTCCAGCTCGCCCTCCATGCCGCCGTCGACCGTGTAGGCGAAGTCCGCGCCGAAGGCCTTCACGTCGAAGTAGTCGACGCCGCGCCCCACCTCCTCGTCGGGCGTGAAGCCGATGCGGATCTTTCCGTGCTTCACCTCCGGGTGGGCCATCAGGTACTCGGCTGCGGTCATGATCTCCGCTACGCCGGCCTTGTCGTCGGCCCCGAGCAGCGTCGTGCCGTCGGTGTGGATCAGCGTGTGGCCCTTGAAGAAGGCCAGTTCGGGGAACTCCTCGACGCGCATCGTCAGGTGGCCGTTCAGCACCAGGTCGCCGCCGTCGTAATCCTCCACTACGCGCGGCTTGACATCCTTGCCGCTCATGTCGGGCGAGGTGTCCACGTGGGCGATGAACCCGATCACCGGGGCCTGTTCATACCCCTTCGAAGCGGGCACCGTACCCATGACGTACCCATATTGGTCCATTGTGACCTCGGTCATGCCGAGCATCTGCATCTCGTCGCGCAGGGCTTCGAGCAGCACCTTCTGTTTCTCGGTCGAGGGGAACGAGGTGCTCTCCTCCGACGACTGGGTGTCGTAGGAGACATATTTCAGAAAACGTTCTTTGAGATCCATGATATGCAACAGTTATTTTTGTTATTCTTTACTCCTCCTTTTTGGCGCGGAGCGTATGCCATGTGAAGTAGCCGATCAGCACGAGGTACATCGTGAGGCCCAGCCATTCGGCGGCGTTCGTCGAGGCCCAGTCCGCGAGGAACCAGTCCACCTCGCAGAATTTCAGAATCGCGCTCACCACGCCCATCAGCGCACCGCCGGCGATGAATCCCGAGGCGATCAGCGTACCGCGGTCGAAGCGCGCCTTGTTCAGCGCCTCGTCCCTCGAACGGTTCGAGACGAACCACGCGACCAGTCCGCCGACCACCAGCGGGGCGTTCAGCTCCATCGGGATGAACATACCCAGCGCGAAGGCCAGCGCCGGAACGCCGATGGCCGTCAGCACCAGGGCCAGGGCCGCACCGCAGAAGTAGAGCATCCAGGGGGTCTGGCCGCCGGTCATCAGCGGCTGGATCACCGCCGCCATGGCGTTGGCCTGCGGAGCGACGAGCGCCCCTTCGCCGACGAACCCGAACGACTTGTTGAGGATGATCATCACGCCGGCCACCGTAGCCGCCGAGACGAACGTCCCGAGGAACTTCCAGGCCTCCTGCTTGCGGGGCGTGGTGCCGAGCCAGTAGCCGATCTTGAGGTCGGTGATGAAGCCGCCGGCCATCGCGAGCGCCGTGCAGACCACACCGCCGATGATCAGCGCGGCGGTCATGCCGGTCGTGCCGCTCAGCCCGACGCTCACCAGCACCAGCGAGGCGAGGATCAGCGTCATGAGCGTCATGCCCGAAACGGGGTTCGTGCCCACGATGGCGATGGCGTTGGCCGCCACCGTCGTGAAGAGGAAGGCGATGACGAAGACGATCAGGATGGCCGTCACGGACTGTACCCAGCCGTCGAGCAGCCCGAAGTGGAAGAAGACGAAGACGCAGATGAGCGCGGCGATCAGGATCGAGAGGATGCGCTTCATCGGGATGTCCTGCTGCGTGCGTTCGGTCGAGGCGAGGGACGCCTTGCCGCCTCCGAATTCCGAGACGGCGAGGCCGACGGCCTGGCGGATGATCTTCGACTGGCGCACGATGCCGATGATGCCGGCCATGGCGATGCCGCCGATACCGACGGGCTTGCCGATGTAGGCGAAGAGGTTCTCGGCCGTGAAGAGCGACGAGGGGTCGGCCAGCAGCTTTTCACTCGTCACGCCCAGCAGCGAGGCCATCGTGGCGGGGTCGATCGCCTCGGCCAGCGATCCCACGACCGGGACGATGACGAACCACACGAGGCACGATCCCGCGGTGATGATCATGGCGTATTTCAGTCCGACGATGTAGCCCAGGCCCAGTACGGCGGCCGAGGTGTTCAGTCCGAAGACGACCTTGAACTTGTCGGCTGCAACCTGTCCCCAGGTGCAGATGCGTGTCGAGACGGCATCGGTCCACAGCCCGAAGGTCCCGACCACGAAGTCGTATACGCCGCCGATCAGTCCCGCGATGGCCAGCAGTTTGGCCTGGTTGCCGCCCTTCTCGCCCGAGACGAGCACTTCGGTCGTGGCCGTCGCTTCGGGGAAGGGGTACTTGCCGTGCATCTCCTTGACGAAGTATTTGCGGAAGGGGATCAGCAGCACGATGCCTAACAGTCCGCCGAACAATGACGAGAGGAAAACCTGCCAGAAGGCGGCGTCCAGCCCCAGGATGTAGAGCGCCGGGAGGGTGAAGATCGCCCCGGCGACGATCACGCCCGACGAGGCGCCGATCGACTGGATGATGACGTTCTGTCCCAGCATGTTCTTTTTGCCCAGCACGGTGCCCATGCCCACGGCGATGATGGCGATCGGGATGGCGGCCTCGAAGACCTGTCCGACGCGCAGCCCGAGGTAGGCGGCTGCGGCCGAGAAGATGATGGCCATCACCACGCCCATCGTCACCGAGTAGGGCGTAACCTCCTTCGGGTTCGATGCGGCGGGCATGACCGGCTTGTACTCTTCGCCGGGTTTGAGTTCACGGTAGGCGTTTTCGGGAAGCGAAGTTCGGGTCTGTTCCTGTTTCATGGATCGGTTGTTTTTGAGGGGTGTCGCGCGTCCGGGGTGGATCCGGAAATCTTAATCCTCAATTTTCAGTTCTTAATCTCAATTCTCAATTGCTATCGGTTGTCGCCGCTGCCGGAGATCAGGTGCCGCTGCATCCGCGAGCGGAGTTTGTCGACGTTCATCTGCGCCACCTCTTCGAGCTCGTAGCCCAGGTCGCGTGACAGCGTGGCGCAGTACCACAGCACGTCGCCGATCTCCTTGACGATTTCGAGTCTCTTCTCGTCGGTGAACTCCTTGTTGGAGTCGCGGATCACTTTTTTGACCTTGTCGGCCACTTCGCCGGCTTCGCCCGTCAGACCGAGCGTGGGGTAGACGATGCGGCTGTCTTCGGGATAGATGGCCGTTTCGAGGGCGTGTTGCTGGTATTCGTTGAGTGTCATCGGAAAAAAGATTTATTGATTGCAAAAATACGAAAATAATCGGAAATACACAGAAAAAGGTCCCGGCACCAACGTGCGGGACCTCTCTCGGGAAAGTCTTACAACAGGTCGAGCACCTTTTCCAGCCCGATCCCGTGCGAACCCTTGACCAGTACCAGCGCCTCCCGGACGGGATCCGTCAGCAGCAGGTGACGCAACTCCTCGCGCGAGGGGCAGAGCGTCACCCGTTCCGGCTTCTCGGGAAGCGCTGCGTAGGCCCGGGCGAACTCCCCGCCGACGAGCAGCAGCTCCGCTCGGGGGTCCTGTGCTGCCCGTTCGATGACCGCCTCGTGCTCTGCCAGCGACCACGCTCCCAGTTCGAGCATGTCGCCCAGAATCAGCACTCGACGGCGGCGGTCGCCGAGCGGTTCGCCGAGGAGGTTCTCGATGGCGGCCCGCATACTCGTCGGATTGGCGTTGTAACAATCCGCGATGACCGTGTTGTGGGTTGTTTCGATGCGTTGCGAGCGGTGGTTGTCCGGCTCGTAGTCGGCTACGGCCCGGCGGATCTCCGGTTCCGGGACCTCGAAATAGCGCCCGATGGCCACGGCTGCCGCAATGTTGAAGCGGTTGTATCCCCCTTCCAGACGGCTTTCGAATCCGTCGGCCAGCGAAGCCGGGTAGTACTCCGCGGCCAGCGAATCCCGTTCGGCGGCCATGGCCTGGAGCGTCTCATCGTCCGCCAAGACGAAGGCCTGGCCTCCGTGCGCCGCCAGGTAGTCGAAGAGTTCTCCCTTGCCGCGCCGTACCCCTTCGGGACCTCCGAACCCTTCGAGATGGGCCCGTCCGATGTTGGTCAGCAATCCGTAGTCGGGTTCGGCGATCTCGGCCAGCCGTGCGATCTCGCCGCAGGCGCTCGCGCCCATCTCCACGATCCCGAACTCCGTTTCGGGCGTCATGGCAAGCAGCGTCAGCGGCACGCCGATGTGGTTGTTCAGGTTGCCGTGCGTGGCGCAGACCGTAAAGCGGGCCGAGAGGACACGGCTCACCAACTCCTTGGTCGTGGTTTTGCCGCTGCTTCCCGAGATGGCGAGGATCGGGATCCCCAGGGCGCGGCGATGCTCCCGGGCCAGCTCCTGCAGGGCCGTGAGCGGGTCGCCGACCAGCCGTACCCGCGGATCCTCCAGGGCGGCGGGGTCGTCGCAGACCGCCGCCACGGCCCCTTTTTCGAGGGCTTCGCCTACGAAACGGTTGCCGTCGAAATTGGCGCCCCGCAGGGCAAAGAAGATCGAACCCGGCTCGATGCGCCGGGTGTCGGTCGAAACGTGAGGATGCGCACGGTAGAGGTCGTACAGTTCAGATATGCTTGTCTCCATTGTGGAATTTCACTTCGTCGATGAATTTCTTGATGTTCTGCTCTTCGGAGCGGGGGCAGATCATCAGCACGTCGTCCGTGTCGACGACGATGTACTCCTTCAGGCCGCTGATCACGGCAATCTTGCCCTTGGGCAGCGAGACGATCGACGAGCGCGTGTCGTAGAGGTAGCACCCCTCCTCGGGGACGGCATTGGCGTAACGGTCCTTGCGCGAGTGCTGGTAGACGGAACCCCAGGTCCCGACGTCGCTCCACCCGAAATCCCCGCAGCGGACATAGACGTTGTCGGCCTTCTCCATGATGCCGTAATCGATCGAGATGGCGCGGCATTCCGAGAAGGCGATCTCCACGACGTTGCGTTCGGTTTCGGTGCCCACGGCCTGCATTACGCCGCTGAAGAGCGCATGGTGCTCGGGGAGGTACTTCTCGAAGGCCTCGATGATCGAACGGACCTTCCAGATGAAGATGCCCGAATTCCAGAAGAACTCGCCCGACTGGAGGAATACCTGGGCCAGTTCGAGGTTCGGTTTTTCGGTGAAGCACTTCACCTTGCTGATGGGCTTCGAGTCCGAGACCTGGATATATCCGTAACCCGTATCCGGGCGGGTGGGCTTGATGCCCACGGTCATCAGGGCGTCGTGCTGCGCGGCGAAGTCGAGGCATTCGGCGATGATGGCGCGGAAATCCTCCTCGTTGAGGATCAGGTGGTCCGAGGGGGTGACGATCATCTCCGCATCGGGATTGGCCTTCATGAGCGTGTAGGCCGCATAGGCGATGCACGGGGCGGTATTGCGTCCCACGGGTTCGCACAGCACCTGCCGTTCTTCGAGTTCGGGGATATGCTCCAGCACCAGCTGCTTGTATTTGTCGTTGGTCACCACGAGGAAATTCTCCGCGGGGACGATTTTTGCAAAGCGTTCGTAGGTGTGGCGGATGAAGGATTTTCCCGTTCCGAGGATGTCGAGGAACTGCTTGGGTTGCGACTGCCGGCTCTTGGGCCAGAACCGGGTGCCGATGCCGCCCGCCATGATGACACAATATTTATTGCTTGCCATAAGTTATTATATGGAGTTAACTTCGACAAAGATAAAAATATTTTAGTAACTTTGCCGCCTGTCGGAAGTTAAATTTCATCCGGGCACCGAAAATCCGAAGGGCCGCGCACGCACCCCTGCGGGATGCCTGCCGGGATGATGAAAACAACATGGGACATGAAAATCAGATTCTTCACCATCCCCAATCTGCTGACGCTCTCGAACCTGCTGTGCGGGACCTTTGCGGCGCTCTCGGCACTGGTCTACGACAATCTCGAATGGGCCTTCTGGTTCGTGGTGCTGGCCGCCGTCTTCGACTTCTTCGACGGGTTTGCGGCACGCCTGCTCCATCAGAGTTCGCCCATCGGCGTGCAGCTTGATTCGTTGGCCGACATGATCTCCTTTGGGTTCGTCCCCGCGGCGGTGGTCTACACGATGACCACCCGGTCGATGGGCGAAGGGGATACCCTCCTGCGATACGCATTCGCCTTCATCTGCTTCGCCATGGCGGCCTTCTCGGCGCTGCGGCTGGCGAAATTCAACATCGACGAGACGCAGCACGAGGAGTTCTGTGGGCTTCCCACCCCGGCCAATGCACTCTTTTTCACCTCCCTGGGGCTGATCTCCGCACACACGGGCTTCGACTTCGGCGGCCCGGTGCTCATCTGCATCGTCCCGGCCATGGCCTGGCTGCTGATTTCGCCCGTACGGATGTTCTCGCTCAAGTTCCAGGGCTTCGGCTGGCGCGGAAACGCCATCCGCTACCTCTTCCTGGCCCTCTGCGTGGTGACGATCGTCGTGCTGCGGCTCTACTCCATCCCGGCTATCGTCATCCTCTACATCCTCATTTCGGCGATCCGCTGGGGCCTGCGCCGGAATTCAAACGATTGAAAGAAAGGTCGATTTGCATAATTAAAAATTTTTAATTACCTTTGCCGCGGTTTTCCGCTCTTTGGCTATGGCGAGACGCTCGAACCGGATATTGCAGACGCTCCTGCTGGGAATGCTCACTGTCGCTCCGCTTGTACTGCGGGCCCAGAATTTCGATGCAAGCTCCCTGCAGCGGGCCATGCAGAACGGTCAGTCCGGGACGCTCTACGGGTCGAACCCCTACGAGCAGACCGAAGACGAGGAGGGTCAGCAGCAGCCTCAGGATACGACCAAAAAGGAACGGAAAATCCGGAAACCGCTGGAGTCCTACTTCTTCAGCGATTCGATCCGCGCGCTGAACAACTTCATGTGGCACGTGAAGCGCGATTTCAACCGCGTGGAGATCGGTCCGCTGGACACCATGCTCACCGATTACCGGATCGACTATCCGTTCTATCGGGAGGATGTGGGCGACATCGCACAGGGAGCCCTCGGGCAAACGTCGCTGCCGCTGAACTATTTCCGGCGACCCCGGTTCTTTGACTTCAGTTTTGCGAGCCCCTACTACGCGTACACCTACAACATGGAGAACGTGCCCTTCTACAACACGAAGCGGCCGATGATCCGGATGAACTATACGGAGTCGGGCCAGAAGCGTTACCGGGAGGAGAATTTCGGTATCATGGTGGCGCAGAACATCTCGCCGACGACGGGTTTCAACGTCGACTACAAGTCGCGCGGCACCCGCGGGCAGTATCTCTGGTCGCGGACCAAGAACCACAACCTGTCGCTGGCCGTGAGCCATACGGGCCGCCGCTATTCGATCCATGCGGGTTACTACAACAACCACATCGAACAGCAGGAGAACGGCGGCGTGGTCGGGAAGTGGGCCATCGCCGACACGACGTTCAGCATGGCTTCGGGTGTGCCGATGCGCCTGGCCGATGCCGAGGCCCAGAACACCTACCGCAACAACGCCTTCTTCGTGACCCAGTCCTACGGTATTCCGCTGCAGCGCCTGACCGAGAGCGACTTCTCGATGGCGGGCCTGTCGGCTGTCTATGTGGGCCATTCGTTCGAGTACAGTTCGTGGAGCAAGGTCTACACCGACCTGAACGAACCCTATACGAACGAGCGCGATCACCGCGACGAAAACGGCAATTTCGTCTCCGCGGAACACAATTACTACCAGAACTGGTTCATCAATCCGGTGGAGACGCGCGACTCGATCTACGAACGGGTCATCTCGAACCGCGTTTTCGTCCAGGCGCAGCCCTGGGACCGCAACGGGGTGGTGGGTACCATCGATGCCGGCGTCGGCCTCGACCTGCACACCTACTCGCAATTCGAACTGAACGATTATCTGACGGGCCGGTATACGAAGGTGAACAAAACCAGTTGGTTCGCCTACGGATCCGTCAGCGGAAAGATAAAGAAGTATGTCGACTGGGACGGGAACCTGAAGTTCTACCCGTCGGGATACAGAGGCGGAGACCTCTCGATCGGTGCGCACCTCGCACTGACGGGCTATCTCCGCGGACACCCCCTGATTCTCGAAGGTCGCTTCTCGATGGAGCGGCGCTCGCCGAACTACTGGCAGGAGAATCTATTCTCGAACCATTATATATGGAACACTCCTTTGAACAAGGAGAATGAGACTCGGTTGGAGGTCAGGTTTTCGGTTCCCGACTACGCATTCGAAGCGGGGGCCTGGCAGGGAGTCGTTACCGACAAGATCTATTATGCGTCGGACAGCAACGTCGCCCAGCACGACGGAAACGTCAGCCTCACGAGCGTGTATGCCCGCAAGGATTTCCGCCTCGGCGGACTTCATTTGGACCACAGGGTATTGTTGCAGTGGAGCACGGATCAAGAAGTTATACCCGTTCCGCTTTTGAGCGCCTTCCTGTCGTATTATTACGAGTTTTGGGTCGTGCGCGACGTACTGCGCCTGCAGATCGGTCTGGACGGTCGCTATAATACGCGATATTATGCGCCCGGTTACAATCCGGCACTGTCGGTGTACTACAACCAGCGCGAAGAGGAGGTGGGGAACTATCCCTACATGGATGCCTTCGTGATGGCGAAGTGGAAGAGAATGCGGATATTCCTGAAATATCAGCATGTGAACAAGGGACTGTTCGGAAACGGAGAGTATTTTTCGGCAGCCCGCTACCCGCTCAACCCGGGGATGTTCAAGATCGGTATTTCGTGGGGATTTTATGATTAGCGTGCTGTTCTGCGCGGAGTAAGCTGCCCGCAAAACAACCTTTTATGCTGAAAAAAACGGTTTTAACGTTTGCGTTCTTAACCATTCTAACGACATTTTACGGCTTTAACGCCCATTTCGGCACTCCCGTGACGGATGATGTGCTGAACCAGATGGCCGAAACCGACGCCTATGCGCCCCGGAGTGAGGAACCTCGATGTGTCATTTCGGCCTACGACACCCTGATCCGCCGGGTCAGCGAGCAGGAGGGGCATGACTGGCGCCTGATGAGCGCCATCGCCTACCACGAGTCGCGCTTCACGCCCGACATCACCTCGCGCAGCGGTGCCCGGGGGCTGATGCAGATCATGCCTTCGGTAGCCCGCCACTTCGAGGTCCCGCTCGACCGGGTTTCGGACCCCGAGACCAACGTTTGGCTGGCCAACAAGCTGATGACGGAGATCATGTCGACGCTGCGGCTTCCGGAGAGCATTTCCGAGAAGGACCGCATGAGTATCGTGCTGGCCTCGTACAACAGCGGGATCGGACATGTGACCGATGCACGTCGGCTGGCCCGCCTGCACGGAGAGAATCCCAATTCGTGGGAGGTTGTGGCCCGCTACCTGACCCTGAAGGCCCAGCCCGAGTATTATGAAAATGAAGTCGTCAGGTGCGGCCGTTTTACGGGCAGCCGTCAGACGCTCGCCTATGTGGACGACGTGATAGAACGCTACGACAAGTACTGTCGCATTGCCGGGAGGTAATCCCCGACAGATAATTGAAAAAAGCAGCGCTTCGGATTCCTTTCCGAAGCGCTGCTTTTTTGTATCCGGAGAAGGAGCGGTCCTATTCTCCGGAGGGTCGCCGTCTATTGGATGGGTGTGTAGAGGAGTTCGAAGTCATCGACCCACATGATGCTCTGGGCACTGCCGATGAAGTAGTCTCCCCATCGTGAGGCCGAGCAGACCACCATAATATGGGTAGGCTTCTTATCTGTCGAGGTGTATTCGATCGGGATGGTGATTTGGGTCCACTCGCCGACGCTCTCCTTGAAGATGTACTCGCCATAGCCGATGACGTCCTCGCCCTTCGGATTGAAGAAGGTCTTCACGTCGCGCGTGTCGATGCTCACCGGGCAGGAATCCGAACCGAAGGGCTGTCCGCCATTCTTGTCATTGCCGGCTCCGTCCTTGCCCATGCCGTACTTCTCCTTGGTCCAGGTTCCGAGTGCGATGTAGATCGAACCGTTGTCCGGGTCGCCTTTCTGGAGGTTCTCCCCGGCGGGCTGTGTGGTACCTACCGAGGAGATACTGCCGCAACTGTATTTCGCCCAGACGCGCAGGGCCGTAGGCCGCAATGTGAAGGGACGCCCGAAATTCACGATTCCGTTCGTGCCCACGGTGGCGGCGAACTCTCCCGTGAAGATGTTTCCGGCGGCCAGTTTGATTCCCAGCACGTTGGTGCTTGCGAGTTTGGCCGATTTCGTTCCCGTGGAACCGGGCCGGACGGTTGTCTCATCGGGGGTTGTGACGTTGTCCTTGTCGCTGATGGTCGTCGAGCCGTTGTTACCCGTGGCCCAGAAGGGGGAGATCGGCAGCCCTGCTTCATCCGAGAGGTAGGGCAGCCACGGCTTGCCCGGTTTGGACCACTCCTCCAAGCCGTTGTTGGGGAACTGTTGGACTCCTTCGGTGGTAACGGTCGTGGGGTCGCTCTCGTCGCTGCCGCAGTAGGACTTGAACTGGTAGGTCGTCAGGGGTTCGGCGGTGAAGGCGGCCGAGAAGGTTCCGCCGTCGATCTCCACATCGGGGACCTCCGACCATTCGCCCTCGGTGCCGACCCGGTAGCGGAAGCCCATCGCCTGCCCGGCAATGCCCGAACCGCGGAGCCAGACGACGCCCGACCAGGCATCACAGGCTTCGGTCGAGACGGTCTTGTCCGTGGGCAGGATGTAGAGCACCCAGCGTTCGGTGCGTCCGTGGCAGGTGACATCCACGAAGTGGGGGGTTCCGAGCGTGGGGTCCTCCGCATCGGGCGAACTGTAATCCATGGCCGAGAGCTCCTCCATCGTGGGGGAGTAGGTCGTGGTGACCGTCTCCGTGGAGGCGGGCCCGAGTTTGAGTTCGGAGATCGTCACCTGGCTGCGGTCGGCATCCTTGGCGACATAGGCCCTGGCGATACGGTTGTCGAGGTCGAATTCCGGGGCTCCGATCTGTCCTTCGACCTGGAAACTCAGCGAAATGGTCTGCGAGGCGACGATCTGCCAGTCGTAATCCTCGTAGAGCGTCAGGGTGACGTAGAGGGGGGTGCGCAGGTCGAACGTCCCGGTCACCTCCCGCGAGGACCGGATATTGTCGAGGAAGGTCTGCTGGTCGATGTTCGTATTGTGCGGGGTGACGGAGTAGGTCACCTCTTCGATGTGCACGTTTTGGATGTCGGTGGCTTCGTCGAGTGCGAGGGTCACCGTGCGGGTTGCCGCGTCGACGCCCTCGAGCGTGAAGCCTTCGCCCTGCACGTTGTTGATGGCGACCTCCACGGTCGGGTAGGGCAGGTCGTTGTCGATGCACGACATCCCCGGGAGCGTCGCTCCCGCGAGGAGCAGATAGGCAAGGAGTCGTTTCATGCGTTATTGCTTTTTCTTGTCCCACATATGGATCGTCATACCGATGTTGATGGCCAGGATGTTGAGTTTGAACTTCATCTTCGAGGCCTCACGGGTTCCGATCTTGTTTCCCAGTTCGTCCTTCTGGGTGACGGAGGTGTACTGTATTCCGCCGAGCCCGAACGAGAGGTTCGCGCAGACATTGGGGAAGATGTAGACCGCCGCTCCCGGATTAAACGCCAGTTTGAGCTGCGTATTGTCACTGTAGGTCTGTTTTACCTTTCCTTCGGACTCGTAGGCGAATCTCGACGAACCCTTCGATACCGAGAGCTCGAACTCGGCGAAGAGCCCGAAACGCCCTTTGGGATCGAGTCCGGCGTAGGAGCGGTGGAAGATTCCGAACGAGTAGTTGTTGCTGTTGAAGTCGAGGTAGGGGATGTTGAGTGAGACGTCGTTGTTTTCGCCCAGGTCGAAGATGGCGCCCTTGTCGAGCGTTCCGCTCATGTAGTTGTAGCCGAAGCGGACACCCAGACAGCGGTTGTCGCGGTAGAAGTATCCGATGAACGGTTTCACGGTGGCGGCCGTACCGTCGGCATTGATGTTGTCCAGGATGAGCAGGATATCCGTGTCGTCGCTCGACAGCGTGCCGTAGGAGGCCGTCAGACCCATGATCACCTCACCCTTGTAGGTGAACTTGAGTTTGTTGATTTCGCGGTCGATGCGTCGGCGGGTGGGCAGGAAGCGTTGTTTCGGGGCCGCTTTGAGCGGAGCGGCAGCAATTGATGCCGACTGCCGGGATTTCTGCAGAGTGTCCGCCTTTCCGGAAGCGGTCGGCCGGGGAATTGCGCGGTTTGCGGTCGTTGTCGGGGTCTCGTTTTTCCCGGGTTTCTCCGAGGCGGATTCAACGGCTTGTGCCGTGACCGGTTGGGTCGGTTTCCCGGGGACGTGCTGCGCCGCTGCCGGAAGTGTCAGGCAGAGCGTAATCAGGATGAGTATGGATCGTTTCATGACGTACCGGGTTTAGAGATAGAAGGCCATGCCGAGGCCGATCGAGAAGAT
>CALUKL010000041.1 GCA_944321195.1 uncultured Alistipes sp. | reverse complement strand
TGGCACTTGCCGCCGATCTCTGCGGTGAGCAGCTGCCATCCTTCCCAGTCGTTCTCCGACATACCGTCCTCGATCGAGTCGATGGGGTACTTGGCAACCAGGCCCTTGAGGTATTCGACCTGCTCCTTCGAGGTGCGCTTTGCGCCCTTCTCACCCTCGAAGATCGTGTAGTCGTAGATGCCGTCCTTGTAGAACTCCGACGAAGCGCAGTCCATACCGATCATGACATCCTTTCCGGGAACGTATCCGGCCTTCTCGATGGCCTTGATGATCGACTCCAGGGCATCCTCCGTACCGTTGAGTGCGGGAGCGAAACCGCCCTCGTCGCCTACGGCGGTCGAAAGTCCGCGCTCGTGGAGCACCTTCTTGAGGTTGTGGAACACCTCGGCGCCCATGCGCAGACCCTCCTTGAGCG
Source organism: uncultured Alistipes sp. (assembly GCA_944321195.1). Taxonomy (GTDB): domain Bacteria; phylum Bacteroidota; class Bacteroidia; order Bacteroidales; family Rikenellaceae; genus Alistipes. The sequence goes on along the minus strand of CALUKL010000041.1, from coordinate 7,439 downwards.
ACGGAGCGCCCACGGGACGGATCATGAACTCCTGGAAAGCGATCGGGGCGTCGGAGTGCGAACCGCCGTTGATGATGTTCATCATCGGCACGGGCAGCGTCTTGGCGTTCGCGCCGCCGATATAGCGGTAGAGGGGCATTCCGAAGTAGTCGGCAGCGGCACGAGCCACAGCCAGCGAGACGCCGAGGATGGCGTTGGCGCCGAGTTTCGACTTCGTCGGGGTACCGTCGAGTGCGAGCATGGCCTTGTCGATGCCGACCTGATCGGCGACATTCATGCCGATAATGGCCGGAGCGATCACCTCGTTGACGTTCTTGACGGCGTTGAGCACGCCCTTGCCCAGATAACGGTTCTTGTCGCCGTCACGGAGTTCGAGGGCCTCGTTCTCGCCCGTCGAAGCGCCGCTCGGCACGGCGGCACGACCGAATGCACCCGATACGGTGCGAACTTCGACCTCAACGGTCGGATTGCCTCGTGAATAGAGGATCTCCCTTGCGTGAATCTCTACAATCTGCATAGTTGTACGAATTTGAGTAATTATGTATTGAAATACCTATTTTTCCTAACGGCACCGCAAAGGTACAAAATAATTGTGAATTGCCGTTTTATTGTTGTTATTTTTTTCACGGCCCGGGATCCCAAGGGAGTTCCGCCCGGGAAACGCCCGGCAAAGGGCGTTCCGCAGGTGCGGCTGCATGTCGCTTCCAGAGAGCCCGTCCGGGCCCTTCCCGGGCGGGAAACCGGCAGCGTGGTCTTGTATATAACGGTCAATTGTCCTATCTTTGAACCGCGGAGCCCTGCCGACAGTCCGGAGTTCCACTCCCGCGCGAAGCACCTCCATACGAACGCATCCGACAACCGATGAAAAGATACCTGCTGCTTTTGTGTGCCGTGCTGCTGACCGGAGCCGTCCGGGCGCAGCGCCTCGAAAAGAACCTGCTGGGAGTCCGGGCCGGACTCGAACTCTCCTACATCCGCGCTACGGGAGAATACGTGTACGGTACGACCAACCCGCGGACCGGATTCCGGCTCGGCGTTTCGGACCAGGTGCTGCTCTGGCGGGGGATTCCCCTCTACGTGGAGACGGGCGTACACTTTTCGAGCCGCGGCGGACGCTTCAACGGAGCCTCCTTCCGCCCGATGTACCTGCAGCTTCCGCTGCTGGCGACCTGGCGTTTCCGGCTCGGCGAGCAGGTATCGATCCGCCCCTATGCCGGCGTCTGCTACGACGTCGGCATCGGCGGCAAAGCCCGCACTCCCGAGGGATGGGACGACCTGTTCGGAAATGCGGGATTCATCCGGCGCAGCGACCTCACGCTCCGCGCGGGGGCCGAGGTTTCGTGGCGAAGGATCTGCCTCAGTGCCGGATTCGATGCGGGAAGCCTCGATCTCCTCAGACCGGACTACCAGACTCCGCTCCTGCCCGCCGGCATTGAGCACCTGCGCAGCCGCAGTTTCACGTTCTGTATCGGCTACGATTTCTGACCCGTCACCCGAGGCTTCTCCCCGCCTTTCCGCACGGTGAAACCGGGGCCAATCAAACCTAATAAATGAGAATCAACATTGATTTTCAAGTCAATTTCCCCGAAATTTGCAGCACAATACCCCACAAACCTTGCGTTTTGCCAAACATTTTCTATCTTTGTATGCTGCGCAAGTGGCGTACATATTTGATGAAAGTGTTTCGCTTTTATCCTTGACGGGAAATCCGGTGAATCTCAAAAGGACAAGGAGAACGACGCGCTCATCACTTGTATCGGCATGAAAGGCACTCTGCCTTCTGCTATACAGGGGTGGGAAGGGTATTGGTTATTTGTTCTTGGGCTTACCAGAGCCCCCGTCAGATAAACGAACGGCTCCACGCTTTCCTGTTTTTATTAGGTTATCACATCTCCGGAGCCCGGGTATACCCTAAACTCCCTCTTGCTATGAAGAAATGCTTCATGCTGGCCGCAATGCTCCTCTCCGGCATTACGGCATGAAACGTTTCGACTTCGGGTTGACGTTCGGGGCCGGCGTCACAATCAAGAAGCACTATTACGTAGGTATCGCCTACGACCTCGGGCTGGTGAACATGGCCATCGAGAAGGAGTGGGGCAAAGAGGCGAAATTCCACAACCGGAACTTCTCGATCCAGGTGGGCTACAACTTCTGATCCGTTGCAGGAGATAAAACCATCTTTTGCTGCCCGGGCAACCGTCCTTTTGCGGGATGATTGTCCGGGCGCGAAGAGGATATTTCCCAATCAACGCTGTGCGGCGGCCCGCTCGTGAAGCGGCTGCACGAAAGATAACGACGGCAATGCCGCCGGCCTCACCCGCCCCGCTCCTACCGCATAAGCACCGACGAGTCGCCGTAGCTCAGGAAACGGAAGCCATGACCGAGGGCGTAGTCGTAAATGCGGTGCCAGTCGTCGCCCACGAAGGCCGAAACCAGGAGCAGCAACGTCGATTTGGGCTGGTGGAAATTGGTAACGATGTTGTGCACGATGCGGAACTCGTAGCCCAGCGGCGTAATCATGATCTGCGTCGAGGCCTTCAGGCGGTCGAGGCCCTCGCGGTCGAGGTATTCAAGCAGATCCGCCAGCGCCTCGCGGCCGGTATATTCGGACGGAATGTCGTAAAGTTCCCACTGCCCCACGACACGCCCGGCATCGGGCGTCCCCGCCGTGCGGATGCGCCAGCCGAGGGCCGTGAGCGATTCGAGGGTCCGCACCGAGGTGGTCCCCACGGCCGTGATGTGCCCCCAGCGTTCGAGCAGCCGCGCCACCGTCCCGCGGCGCACCTCGAAGTGCTCGGTGTGCATGGGGTGTTTCGCGGCATCCTCGTCCTTGACGGGCAGGAACGTCCCGGCCCCGACGTGGAGCGTCACCTCCTCGAATTCGAAGCCGCGCCCCCGCATCGATTCGATCAACTCGGACGTGAAGTGCAACCCGGCCGTGGGAGCCGCCACCGAACCCTCGAACTTCGAATAGACGGTCTGGTAGCGCGTGTTGTCGATCTCCTCGCTCTCACGGTTCAGGTAGGGCGGGATGGGAATGCGCCCGAGGTGTTCGAGCAGCTGTCCGAAGGTCATCGGCGCGGTCCACTCGAAGCGCACCGTACACTCGCGTCCGCGATCCTCCACGATCCAGGCCCGGAGGTATTCGTCCCGGCCGCCCGATTCGAAGTTGATCTCGACATACCCCTCCTTCCACTTCTTGCGGTTGCCCACGATGCACGACCACTCGCACGTCCCGACCACGGCAAAGGCGCGCTCGTAGTCGGCCGGGGCGCGCGGTTCGAGGCAGAAGCCCTCGATGCGCGCCCCGGAGGGCTTGTGCATGATGATCCGCGCACGGATCACCTTCGTATTGTTGAAGACGAGCAGCTCGCCCGCAGGCAGCACGTCGCCGATATCGGCGAAACGGCGTTCGGAGATTTCGCCCCCGCGGTAGACGAGAAGTTTCGAGGCGCTGCGTTCGGCGAGCGGGAATTTGGCGATCCGCTCGTCGGGAAGCGCATAATCGAACCGGTTTATATCGATATGTCGTTCCATTTTTGCCGGAAATTATGCGGCAAAGTTACTATTTTTTGTAACTTTGCGGCGCATAATGCAAAAAAGAAACCTATGAAGACCGACTTCCTGGTTATCGGCTCCGGTGCCGCAGGGCTCTCCTTCGCACTGAAAGCCGCCGCTCACGGGCATGTCACGATCGTGACCAAGGGCGAAATGATCGAATGCAACACCAATTACGCGCAAGGCGGTATCTGCTCGGTAACGTATGCCCCCGACACGTTCGAGAAACACATCCACGACACGCTGGTCTGCGGAGCGGGCAAGTGCGACGAACGGGCCGTCGAGCTGGTCGTCCGACGCGCTCCGGAGCTGATCGCCGACCTGATCGCCTGGGGCACGCGCTTCGACAAGACGCCCGACGGACGTTTCGAGCTCAACCGCGAAGGCGGCCACACCGAGCACCGGATCCTTCACCACGAGGACCTCACGGGCGCCGAGATCGAACGCGCCCTGGTGGAGTCGGTCCGCAAGCACCCGAACATCACGGTCCTGGAGCACCACTTCGCCATCGACCTGCTCACGCAGCACCACCTGGGCGAGTTCGTCACGCGCCACACGCGCGGACTGGCCTGCTTCGGGGCCTACGTGCTGAACCTCGACACGAACGAAATCGAGACGATGCTCTCGAAATTCACGATCGTGGCTACGGGCGGCTGCGGCAACGTCTACTTCTCAACCTCGAACCCGGTTGTGGCTACGGGAGACGGTATCGCCATGTGCCACCGCGCCAAGGCCATCACAGAGAACATGGAGTTCATCCAGTTCCACCCCACGACGCTCTACAACCCGGGCGAAAAGCCCAATTTCCTCATCACCGAAGCGATGCGCGGTTTCGGGGCGATCCTGCGCCTGCCCGACGGCACGGAGTTCATGGACAAGTACCACCCGATGAAGTCGCTCGCCCCGCGCGACATCGTAGCCCGGGCAATCTACCGCGAAATGACCCGTCTGGGTATGGACTTCGTCTACCTCGACGTCACGCACAAGGATCCCGACTCAATCCGGAGCCACTTCCCGAACATCTACGAAAAGTGCCTCTCGATCGGCATCGACATCACGAAGGACTGGATTCCGGTCACCCCGGCGGCGCACTACTGCTGCGGCGGCGTGCGGGTCGACACCAACGGACAGACCTCGATCAAGCACCTCTACGCCCTGGGCGAAACCGCCTGCACGGGGCTGCACGGAGCAAACCGTCTGGCCTCGAATTCGCTTATCGAGGCGGTGGTCTATGGCGACCAGGCGGCCCGCCACACCGCCTCTCTGGTCGACAAGGTGGATTTCCAGGAGGGAATCCCCGACTGGGACTTCGACGGCACGAAGCACACCGAGGAGATGCTGATGCTGATCCAGTCGAAGCGCGAGGTGCAGCAGATCATGACGAACTACGTGGGCATCGTGCGCTCGAACCTCTCGCTCAAACGCGCCATGCGCCGGCTGTCGATCCTCTTCGAGGAGACCGAAGAGCTCTACGGCAAGACCAAGCCCAACCGGGAGTTGTGCGAGTTGCGCAACATGATCGCCGTAGCGTACCTGATCATCAAGCAGGGGCGCGAGATCAAGGAGTCGGTGGGCTGCCACTACAACATGGATTACCCGAAAGAATAGTACATGACCTTACAGGAAGAGATCACCCGGCGGCGGACCTTTGCGGTCATCGCCCACCCCGACGCGGGAAAAACCACTTTGACGGAGAAACTGCTGCTGTTCGGCGGCGCCATCCACGTGGCGGGGGCCGTCAAGAGCAACAAGATCAAGAAAGGCGCGACGTCGGACTTCATGGAGATCGAACGCCAGCGCGGCATCTCGGTGGCCACCTCCGTCATGGGCTTCGAGTACGAGGGGCGCAAGATCAATATCCTCGACACGCCGGGCCACGAGGACTTCGCCGAAGACACCTATCGCACGCTGACGGCCGTGGATTCGGTCATCATCGTGATCGACGGCGCCAAGGGCGTCGAATCGCAGACGCGCAAGCTGATGGATGTCTGCCGGATGCGCAACACGCCCGTGATCGTCTTCATCAACAAGCTGGACCGCCCCTCGAAGGAGCCCTTCGACCTGCTTGACGAGGTGGAGAAGGAGTTGCATATCCGGGTTCGGCCGCTGACCTTCCCGATCTCGAACGGCCCCACGTTCAAGGGGGTCTACAACCTCTACGAGAAGCGGCTCTCGCTCTTCACCTCGGACGAGAAGCTCACGGCCGACGCCTCGACGGTCGAAATCACGGACCTTGCGTCGGAGGTGGTCGACGAGCACGTCGGCGCGAAGTTCGCCGAACAGCTGCGGCAGGATGTCGAACTGGTCGAAGGGGTTTACGACACATTCGACCGCGACGCCTATCTGCGGGGCGAACTGGCTCCGGTCTTCTTCGGATCGGCCGTGAACAACTTCGGCGTGCGCGAGCTGCTGGAATGCTTCATCCGCATCGCCCCCTCGCCTCGCCCCGCGACGACCGAAACCCGCGAGGTGAATCCCGCAGAGCCCAAGATGACGGGCTTTGTCTTCAAGATCCATGCGAACATGGACCCGAACCACCGCGACCGTATCGCGTTCCTGAAGATCTGTTCGGGCGTTTTCGAACGCAACAGGAACTACCTCCACGTGCGGAGCGGCAAACAGATGAAGTTCTCCTCGCCGACGGCCTTCATGGCCGAGAAGAAGTCGGTGATCGACTTCGCCTATCCGGGCGACATCGTGGGTCTGCACGATACGGGCAACTTCAAAATCGGCGATACGTTCACCGAGGGTGAGAAGTTGAAATTCACCGGAATCCCCTCTTTCGCTCCGGAGCAGTTCCGCTATATCGAAAATGCCGACCCGCTGAAATTCAAGCAGCTGGCCAAAGGGATCGATCAGTTGATGGACGAAGGTGTGGCGCAGCTGTTCACCTCGTCGCTCAACGGACGCAAGATCATCGGCACGGTGGGCGCCTTGCAGTTCGAGGTGATCCAGTACCGGCTGGAGCACGAGTACAATGCGGCGTGCCGCTGGGAGCCGATTTCGATCTACAAGGCGTGCTGGATCGAGAGTGACAACGCGGCACAGCTGGCGGATTTCAAACGCCGCAAGCACACCAACATGGCCGTCGACAAACACGGCCGTGACGTTTTCCTGGCGGACACGAGCTATGCCCTGGCGCTGGCTCAGGAGAACTTCAAGGAGATCCGCTTCCACTTCACCTCGGAATTTTAGCAGGGAGGGCGGGCGGGAACGCCGAGCCTATCGGGTCAGCACCTCCCAGAAACGGGCCAGCAGCCAGATGTTCTCCACCGCCACCGCAAACAACGGGGCGCGCTCTTCGGACGTAAAGCCCGCAATGCCGCAGCCGTCCCGGTCACGAAGAATTTCAGATGCGGATGCCGCCGCGCGAAGTCGATGAATTCATCCACATAGGGACGGATGGTCCCCATCCCGCCCTGCATGGTCGGAATGGCATAGCTCTGTCCCTGTAAACCACCCCTGCCCCACACGGTGCCGAAACACCGGCAAGCCATCCGTACGGCGCCATCGCCGTGCATGTCGGCGAGGTTGCTCCCGAAAACGAAGACCACATCGTCGCGGAGTTCCGCGATACGGTCGGGTGCGGTACGCCGGCCCGGCCGTAGAAATCACGCCACGGCTCATCCCAACCAATATTTGGACCGGGGCAGGTACGACAGAAGATGCACCAGCAGGTATGTACAGACGAACGTGCAGAGAGCCATAACGGGAACCGCCGTCAGCGTGGAGGAGAACAGCGGCCGGAGCCATTCGACGAACAGCGTCAGGATCATGATGTGCGCAAGGTAGATGCCATAGCTTTTCAACGAGATGTCCTGCACCAGCCGTCCCATGCGGCTTTCGCCCCGGGCCTTGACATGCAGGAAGATCGAGAAGAC
>CALUKL010000040.1 GCA_944321195.1 uncultured Alistipes sp. | reverse complement strand
CTTTATTTCATTATTCCTATTTTATTGTCATAGAACGGATTTGATTTTGAAGGAGAGTAAATTGTCATGGTCGGATTCACCGTGTATGATGTCATTGAATTAAAAGTCGAGCTGGTTTTCGAGCTGATCCAGTTATTCATATTATTCATGAAATTATACTGTTTGATCTGAAACTTCTGCATGCTGCTTAGTGTTTTATCGGTTCTAAAATTATAATTACTGTTGTCCTGTTTTCTTGTCTGCGCATTTTCGATGCTCTTTGTGTAAGGGTCAAAACTACTCAACATGCTACTACTTATTCCGGAAAAAGATGATTTAATCCAACCTTTTCGTGTATATTCAGACCATGTAAATCAGATGTTTGAGCACATCTAATTTACTAAATATAATATGCGCAACCTTTTCTCCATAAAAGTTTTATGTCTTTAATTCCGCCTACGGGTTATCTCTAAATTCATCAATCCGGGGATCTGCACATTTTCAAAAAAGATTACGGTGTTTCTCACAAGGCGAACTCCACTTGATCGTAACGGTTCCATCCGCCGCGCGTAAAGTCGGGAATCTCGACCGGGACAGAGCCGTTGTCGAGCGAAATCTCCGACAGCGGAATCAGGCAGCACCATTCGGCCAGATCGTAGACATCCATGTCCAGCGGCAAGCCGTTGCGCAGACAGTAGATCAGACGATAATCCATGATGAAATCCATGCCGCCGTGTCCACCCACCTGCTTGGCTTTCTCCTCGATGTCGCGGACGATGGGATGCTTGTAGCGCTCCATCATGGCATTGAACACCTCTTTGGGCAGGAAACTGTGGGCATTGAGGTTTTCGTGATCCTTGGCGGCTTCCGGATCGATGGCTTCACCGGCCAGCGCAAGCCCGCTGACGGGATATTTGTTGGCAAAGCCCCGGGTTCCGCTCAACTGGAACATCCGGCTGTACGGACGGGGTGACGAGACGTCATGCTCGATGAGAATCGAGCGGCCCTGCTCCGTGCGGATCATCGTCATCGTGTGATCGCCGTTCCGGAAGTCAGCGACCTCCTCTCCGGTTTTTTCGCGGATATAGGCGGGTTTGTTCACGGCCCTGGTGTCAAGCGATACCAGATAATTCATCTTGTCTCCGCGGTGAATGTTCATCGCCAGACATACGGGGCCGAGTCCGTGCGTGGGATAGACATCTCCCCGGTGGCGGCGGTTGTAATCCATCCGCCAGTCGTTCCAATATTCATCCCAGAAGGCTTCCAGATTGTGGATGTAGGCACCTTCACCGTGGAGCAGATCGCCGAAAACGCCGTGCTGGGCCATGTTGAGACAGGTGAGTTCGAAGAAATCGTAGACGCAGTTTTCAAGCTGGATGCAATGTTTGCGGGTCTGTTCCGAAGTGTTGACCAATTCCCAGATCTCGTCCATGGTCATGGCGGCCGGGACCTCGATGGCCACGTGTTTGCCGCACTTCATGGCCTGGACGCCCATCCGGGCATGGTTCTTCCAGTCGGTGGCGATGTAAACGAGGTCGACATCGGGCAGTGCGACGACCTCCTGCCAAATCTCGGGATCGCCGGAGAACTCACGGGCTGCCGGAAGACCCCGGGATTCCAGAATCCGGTTGCATTTGGCGGTGTTCTCCGGCAGGATGTCGCACAGAGCCACGATTTCGACACCTTCGATGTGGGTCATCCGCTCGACGGCTCCCGGGCCGCGCATCCCCAGTCCTATGAATGCCACGCGGACCGTGGGGATGGGTTCGGCGGCAAATCGGAGCATGTCGCTCTGCCCGGCCGGCCGGGGCGGGGTTGGCGTGTGGATCATGCCTGTTCGGGGATCCGAACAGGCGGCCGACAGCAGCAGGCCGGCGATAAACAGCAGTTTCTTCATTTCTTTAATTCATTAGATTATTCACTGATAAACCAGCTTGAATTACAATAACCGATTCAAAAGAGCAATGTTTCCCGATAAAAAACTCAACTGTTTCACATTTTCCTCGCCCTGGATGCAGGGTTTGAAACGCTCGTTTTCGGGAGTGGCGATCAAGACGGCATCCGCCGTCCGGGGAGGCTCGAAGAAACGGTTATAGCCCGCAAAACAATGCTCGGGATCGATTCCGAACTTGTCGGCCAGCGCTTTCCGGCGCAGCGGATTGGGTTCCACCACGCCGGCTGGTCGCAGCCGTTCGGGATGACGTACGGCATATTCGAGGTATTTGCTGGCCCGGTTTCCGGCGCCGGTGGCGACGATGGTCACCGGGCGTTTCAAAAAGGAGGTTCCGGCTATGGTTTGTATGTGAAGCAGCCTTGCGGGAGGGGAGGGCATCCGAATGCGGGAGGCCCTCCCTCACCGCAGGATTCAGAGTTCTTTGATTCGGATGTTGCGGAACCGGATGCCGGGCCCGTGCCCGAGGAGTCCGATGTGCCCGCGTTTGTTGAAGAGTCCGGGATGGTTGCGCCCGTCGACCGTATAGGGGTTCTTGTTCGATCCGTCGGGAGCGACGTTGTGTCCCTTGCAGGCCGTGCGGATGTTTCCGTCGAGGATCACCTCGCCGTTCACGGTGACGGTGATACGGTCCCCTACGGCGCGGATCTCCTCGGTGTTCCAGGTGCCCAGTTCACCGAACACGACGTGTTTCTGTGCGGGAATGATGCCGTACACCGAGCCGTGCTGCTGGTAGATGCGCAGGTTCTTGTAGATCGGAGCGTCGTGGTCGAGGATCTGTATCTCCATGCCGTGGTAGGCGGCATCGACCCCCATCGGGGTGCGGATTCCGATGCCGTTGTTCACGCCCTTGCGGACGAACGAGAACTCGAACCGCAGGACGAAATCCCCGTACTCCTTGACGGTATAGAGGTTCCCGCTGCCTCCGAACTGTGCCGTGACGTAGATCGTGCCCTCCTGCGGGACGTAGTTGGTCTTGTTTCCGGTCCACTTTTCGAGCGAGAGCCCGTCGAAGAGGAGTTCGAAACCCTCCTTCGCCTCGTCTTCCGGGAGCTCAAACCGCGGGATGGCGGCATAGCGCGCCAACAGTCCCTTGATCTGGTCGACGGCATATCCGGCATCGGGGTCGTTTTTTGCGAGTCCGGCATAGATCGTCCGGGCCTTTTCGAGCGCATCCACCACGCTTTCGCCGCCCATGCCGGGGTTCCGGGCCGCGATGCTCTTGACGGCGTAGGCGGCGGACTCTCCGGTTGCCGGATCGTCGAGGTATGCCGCGGCGATGTTCAGGGCAGGCAGCGAGCCGGTTTGGGCCAGGGCCCGGAGGAGTTTGTTCCGGACCTGTGCTCCGGGTCGGAGATCGAGCCCTTTGCGGTAATACTCGACCTGTCGGCCCGGCTCGGCTGTGGCGACGAAGTCGGCATAACGCGCGATGGCGGCATCGGTCCATGCGGGATTTTGCTGAGCGAGGTCATACAATACGTCGACCATCGCGGGGTTTTGGACCGTCAGCAGGGCCTGGAATGCGGCCTCGGGGTCGGATGCGGCGAGCAGGTCGTCGATGGCCTGCCGGGTTCCGGCGAAGGCCAGCAGGGGGTAATAGCGCGTTTTCTCGGGTGCGCTCTTCAAGTGCCCCGCAACCCGGGCATAACGGACATCGGGCTCCTGTGCGGCGAGCGCATTTTTCAGCGCCGCCTGATAGTGGGCCACCTCTTTTTCGGACGCCTTGTCGAGCAGCGCGCAGAGCCGGTCGAAATCCCGCATCGTGCAGATCCCGGCCAGCGCCTCGATCGCGGCGTTGCGGACCTCCCCGCTGTCGGAGTCGAGGCGGTCAAAGACCTTCTCCGCCGCGGCCGAGATACGGCGTGCGGCGATCAGTTTCAGTGCGCGGACCTGAATCCCGGGAGTGCGGTCGAGAGCTGCCATGAGCCCCTCGTTCACCGATCCGTTGAATGCCGCGAGGGCGGCCTCGGCTTCGGCGGCATGGGGGCCATCCAGCGCGGCGATCAGGGCTTCGAGGGCCTGTTGACCGCCGATCCGCCCTGCGGCGCGGATGGCAGCCGCAGCGAGTTGGTCGTCCGAGGATCCGATCAGCGGCGTGATGCGTCCGATCTGTGCCGCGGCATGGCGTTCTCCGAGCCAGTTGACCAGATCGGTGCGTGCCTCGTCGTCCAGTGACGGGATCCGTGCGGCCAGTGTGGCGCAGAGCTCCTCGTCGGCAAAATCCCGGGCGAAGTCGAGCGCTGCCCCGCGGTATTGGCGGTTGGGATCTTCGAGTGCCTGAACCATCCGCCGGGTGCGTTTGCCGACGTCGTAGCGGAGCTGCAATTCCAGCGCTGCGATCCGTATATTGGTTCGGATGGCGGCCTTCGTCAGGGATTTTGCGGCAGCCAGCACCTGTTTCGTCTGTCCCATCTCGGCGAGACGCCCCAACAGCCGCAGGTAAGCCTCCGGGGCGTCGCTCGTCCCGGAATCATAGTCCGCAGCGGCCGCCGCATCGGCCAGTACGCGGAGCGAGGCCTTGCTCCCGCAGCATCCCAGGGCGTGATAGACGGCGTTGCGGGTTTCACCGTCGCACTCGCCGGCCCAGCGGAGCAGCGTCGGCTCTGCCGCCGCGACCCCTTTCGCTGCGGCGGCCAGCGCCAGCCGGGCATCGGGCCGTTCGCTGTCGCGGATCAATCCGGCCAGGACCTCCTCACTGCCTGGAGTGGAGATCAACCCCCGGATGGCCACATCGGCAAGGTATTCGTCATGGGCGTATGCCTCGAAGAGCGGGGCATCCTCCGCCGTGGAGCAGAGCTGGAGCAGCGAAAGCAGGAAGGCCCGGTTGGGATTGTCCGTGCATGCGGCGATGCTCTGCGCGAGCCCTTGGCGCACGGCATCGCGGGCCTCTTCGCGTCCTTGTTCCGTCACGTAGTGGACCACGCCGCTGAGCGCATATTCCACCGGGGCGTCGGAACCCTCGGCTGCCGGGACGAGCATGCCGGCCATTTCGCGGATGCCGACGCTTCCCGTGGCGGCCAGCTCCTCCATCATCTCGTTGTACTGTACAGGGGTCTGGGCCGGGAGTTGAGCCAGGGCGTCGGCAATGATCGTCGAGAGCGTCCGTTGTCGGGCATCCCTCACCTCCTGGGCCCCGGCGAACAGTGGCAGGAGCAGCCCGCCAAGCAGTATGATGAACAGTTTCTTCATGGTTTGCAGATTTTGACGGTTGGCTATCAGATTTTCCAGGGCGCACGCATCGGCTGGTCGATGAGTCGGTTTGCGGCGTCGTCGCCGATGAAGAGCTGGGACTCGGGGTCGAAGTGCAACGTGCGGTTCAGCCGCAGGGCGCAGGCGCCCAGGTTGACCAGCGTCGAACTCCGGTGCCCTTTGGCCTCGTCGAGCGTAAAACGCTCCCGCGTGCGGACGCAGTCCAAAAAATCGGTGTTCTGCGGCTCCGGGTCGGGCATCTCGGCCAGTTTGTTCATGATGTCGGGAATGGTGCACTCGAAACCCTTGTAGACCTTGCCTTCGGGACCTTCGATGTAGGGAACCTTTCCCTCGCTCTCGAAGCCTTCGCCTTCGAGCACGATCTGGCATCCGTCGTCGTAGGTGTAGGTGATCTTCCGCCAGATGCCCACGGCGTCGGGGTGCTGCTGCGGAGCGTCCACCTCGATCTTCACCGGCGAGGTGCCGTCCTTGCCCAGCAGGTACTGGACCGGGTCCATGTAGTGCTGCCCCATGTCGGTAAGGCCACCGCCGTCGTAATCCCAGTACCCGCGGAAGGTCTGGTGCGTGCGGTGGGCGTTGTAGGGCTTGTAGGGTGCGGGCCCGAGCCAGAGATCGTAGTCCAGCGCCTCCGGAACGGGCTGCGGAGCAAGGTGCTCCTTCCCGACCCAGAAGAATTTCCACGTGAAGCCCGTGGCTCCCGAGATGGTCACTTTCAGCGGCCAGCCGAGCAACCCGCTGTCGATGAGCTTTTTGAGCGGCTGCACCGTGGTCCCGAGTCCGTAGAAGGTGTCCTTGAAGCGGAACCAGGTGTTGAGCCGGAAGATCCGGCCGTTCTGCCGGACGGCCTCCACGACGCGCTTGCCCTCACCGATGGTGCGGGTCATCGGCTTCTCGCACCAGATATCCTTCCCGGCGCGGGCCGCCTCGACGGCCATGATCCCGTGCCAGTGAGGCGGCGTGGCGATGTGGACGATGTCCACGTTCGGGTCGTGGATCAGGTCCCGGTAGTTATGGTAGGCTTGCAGCTTCTGCCCGAATTTCTGCTGTCCCAGCGCCACGGCGCTGTCCAGATGGTTTCGGTCCACGTCGCAGACGGCGACCAGACGGCACCGCGCGTCGCTGGTGAAGTGGTAGCTCGAACGACCGATGCCGCCGACGCCGATGATTCCTTTGGTGAGTTGATCGCTCGGGGCGATGTGTTTCGGACCTCCCAGAACCCAGCGGGGTACGATCGTGAAGAGCGTTGCGGCACCCGCGGCCTTGAGAAATTCCCTGCGGTTGAGTCCCATGTCTTTTGAAGTTTTGCGGTGGTTGTTCGTGTTGTCAGAGTGTCGTGAGTTTCAGGTTCCGCCATTGGACCTTGATGCCGCCGCCGTCGTGGATTTGCAGCGCGATGCGGCCCTGTGCGTCACCGATCTTTGCGTCGTGCAGGTCGCTCATGGGCTCGCCGTTGAGCCAGGTCTGGACATGGTCGCCCTCGACGCGCAGACGCAGCGTGTTCCAGTCGCCCTCTTTGAGGACCGACTCCTTCTCGTCGGGAATCTGCACCAGCCATCCCCGTCCGTAGGATTCGTAGATGCCGCCCGTATCATTGCCCTTCGGCGCCACCTCGCATTGCCAGCCGCGGATCTTCACCGGCGGCAGCACGAACGACCGGAAGAAGAGGCCCGAATTGCCGTTGGACTGCTGGCGGAACTCGACCGTCAGATCAAAATCGTCGTAATAGGCGCGTGTGGCAAGGTAGCCGTATTGCTTGTCGGGACCACTTTCGCAGACGAGGTTCCCTTCGGCGTCGACGTACCACTTCTCCGTGCCGTAGATCTCCCAGCCCGTCAGGTCGCGACCGTTGAAGAGCGTGATCTCACGGCCTGCTTTGCGGGGCAGCTCCTTGATCTTCAAATTGCGGAACGAGGCCGGATAACCGTGGTCTTGAAGGCAGATCACACCCCGGTGCGCCAATCCGTATTCGGGTGCGTTCTCCCACTTGCCGCTGTGCTTGCGGGCGAACCAGTCATCCGTCCAGGCCTCGAATTCGAGGATTTTGCGGCCGTTGAGCCAATGCTCGACGTGCCCGTTGTCAAAGACGATGCGCGAGGTGTTCCATTCGCCCTGCGGGTTGACCTGCATGGCCGACTTGTCGGGCAGGTACATCGCGTAGTCCACGCCCAGACGCTGCCACTCTTCGAGCTTCGTCGGTGCGTTGTCGGCCTCCCACCCCGCTTCGTCGATGAGCTGGTATTCAGGACCGGTGACGTAGGGAACCTCGAAGCTCGGATCCTCCACCACGTGGTAGAGCATGCCGCTGTTGCCGCCCGGGGAGAGTTTCCAGTCCCAGTCGAGGATGAAGTTTTCATACTGTTTTTTGGTGACGATGTATCCCGTAAGGTCGCTGCCGTCGCCTGCGGCCTGGATGCAGCCGTCGACAACGTGCCACGGCATCGTCAGCGAGTCGCCGTTGAAGTCTTTCCATTGGTCGAGCGTCTTCCCGTCGAAGAGCAGCTGCCAACCCTCGGCCTGCTCCTCCCGGGTCAAGGTATTTTGGGGCGTCGAACAAGCGACAAGGGACAAGGAAAATCCCAAAAGAGAAGCAGTTACACCTGCAACATATAACTTCATAGTCTTAAATGTTTATTTGTTAAAAATTATATTTAAAAAAACCGTTGGTGGAATTAAAGACATAAAACTTTTATGGAGAAAAGGATGTGCATATTGTTGATATTAGTAAATTAGGTGTGCTCAAACATCTGATTTACATATACCGTATGCACAACTTATATGCAATATTCGCAAAATATCTGGACATCTGCAAACAAAAAGCAGGAAATTTAGTCAATGAACAAGGGAATTTGCCCCGTCCGGGCGGGAAAATCTTCGCACTTACAATCCTACAATACATTAAGGCTCTTTTGTTGTCCATGTAATACCATTTACCGAGGAGGCTAAATAGCTTGTATTGGTCATCGCAGAGAATAGCGGACAGATCTCGTCCGTTGTGAGGTCGTACCTGCGAAATGGAATGATTTTTTATAATGACTATTGCATATTCGATATATTTTCCGGTACTTTTTGATTGTAAACAGAATTTTTTGCTATATTTGCAATAGTTCGTAAAAGAGATTCTCATTCAGGCCGCCGTTGCATCAATTGTTGAATTTAAGCCAGATCGATGATATAACGAATACCCTCACTTGGTTATGAAACTGCGAATCGCATGCTTGCTGTACGTATTGGTTTCTACTGCTTCAATGGAAGCAGCACCGCTATGGCTGCGCTATCCTGCCATCTCTCCCGACGGTTCGCAGATCGCCTTTACCTATAAAGGCCGCATATACGTCGTTTCTGCAAATACCGGAGGGGGGGGGAATTTTGCCCGTTCTGTAACATCCGGTGAAAGTTACGCCTGTTATCCCGTCTGGTCGCCCGATTCGAAGATTTTGGCCTATGCCAGCGATCGGTACGGTAATTTCGACATCTTTACCATTCCTGCCTCAGGGGGTGTTCCCACTCGCATAACTGCGAACTCGGCCCAGGAGACGCCTTTCGCGTTTTCGAACGACGGCCGCAGCATCTATTTCGGGGCTACCATTTCCGATCCGGCGCAGAGTGCGCTCTTCCCGAAAAGTTACATGGAGGAACTTTACCGCGTCAGCGTCCGGGGCGGCCGCTATGAGCGCGTATTAGCCACGCCGGCCCAGTGGATATGCCTGAGCGACAACGGAAAATCATTCCTCTATCAGGACCGCAAGGGCGGGGAGAACGAATGGCGCAAGCATCATACCTCTTCCGTCACCCGCGACATCTGGAGTTACGATGTCGCATCGGGCAAACACACCCGTCTGACAACTTGGGAGGGTGAGGACCGCAATCCCCGATACTCACCGGATAACCGATCCGTCTATTTCCTGAGCGAGCGCAGCGGAAGTTTCAATGTCTGGAACAAGCCTGTCGATAATCCGTCGGAAGCCCGCCAGGTAACCTTTTTCAAGACCCACCCGGTGCGTTTTCTGTCGATTTCCCGCGACGGAACGCTCTGTTTTGGTTACAACGGCGAAATCTATACGATGAGCGGTTCTTCCGCGCCCCGAAAGCTCGACATAGCGATCGCGCCCGAGGGACCCGCGGATAAGTACGCACGGCTACCGGTCAAGGAGGGCCACGACGCAGTCGTCTCTCCCGACGGAAAACAGATCGCGTTCGTTTCCCGCGGCGAGATTTTCGTAACATCGTCTGCTTACAACACGACCCGGCGCATCACGACATCCGCAGAAGCAGAGGAGAGCCCTGTCTTTGCTGCCGATAACCGCACGCTGGCCTACGCTTCGGAACGCGACGGTTATTGGAACATATACACGGCGACGATCGTTCGGGACGAAGACCCCGATTTTCCGAATGCGACGATACTCGAAGAAAAACCGCTGTTCAAAGCCGGGAAAATCGACCGGACATGCCCGCAATACTCCCCCGACGGAAAGGAACTGGCTTTTGTCGAAGAGCGTTGCCGGCTGATGGTTCTAAACCTCGCCAGCGGCAAGATCCGCAGGATCACCGACGGCGAACGGTCGTATTCCACCGACGGAAGTATGGATTACGCATGGTCCCCCGACGGCAAGTGGTTCGCCCTGAGCTATACGGGCAACCGTCACTATCCCTATTCCGACATTGGCCTCGTTAGCGCCCAGGGCGGCCCGATCCATAACATCACCAACACGGGTTATTTCGACAGGCAGCCGGTATGGTCGCCGGACGGGAACGCGATTCTCTTCTCGTCGGATCGCTACGGCATGCGCAGCCACGCTTCGTGGGGATCGCTGCATGACGTGATGGCGGTATTCCTGAATCGCAGGGCCTACGAGATCGCGCAGATGAACGAGGAGGAGTACGCATTTTACAGGGAGTCCGAAAAGCGTTCTGACAAGGACGGCGATACAAAAGATCTCGAAAAAGAGAATGATTCCCAAAATTCTCCGAAAGATATCATCGTGGAACTGGCCGGTATCGAGGACCGCATCGTACGACTCACCCCTTTTTCCGGAAACCTGCGTGGATACACGCTCGACAAAAAGGGCGAACATCTCTATTATTCGATGTCGTACGGAGCCGCCTACGACATTTGGCAGCTGAACCTGCGCAGCCGGGAAAACAAGGTGCTGCACAAAGGACAGGGCGGCGCGCTCGCATGGGACAAACGGATGGAAACGCTCTTCAGCTTCGGGCGCGGCATGAAGAAGTTCAAGAACGGGACCGGCGCGGTGGAAACCGTACAGCCCAGCGGTGTCCTGCAACTCGACCGGCGCGCCGAGCGGGCCTATATGTTCGACCGCATCCGCCGTCAGGAACGGGAGCGTTTCTATGAGGAGTCGATGCACGGCGTCGATTGGGAGGCGATGTGCCGCAATTACGAACGTTTCCTGCCGCATATCGACAACGACTACGATTTCGCCGAGATGGCCAGCGAACTGCTCGGAGAACTGAACGTCTCCCATACCGGATGCCGTTACAGCCGCCCGGCGAGCGACGATGACGACGCCACGGCCGATCTGGGGCTGATCTTCGATTTCGACTATCGGGACGATGGACTGCTCGTGGCGGAGGTGGTCGCGGGAGGACCGTTCGACAAGGCGTCGTCGGAGGTCAGGGCCGGGGATATCGTGGAGCGAGTCAACGGACAGGAGATTCCGGCCGGAGCCGATTTCTATCCTTTGCTGAATCACCTGGCCGGACAACGCACGCTGGTTTCACTCTACCGGCCCTCGACCGGAAAACGCTGGGACGAAACGGTCGTCCCCATCTCCCAAAGCGCGTTGTCGAAACTGCTGTACAAACGTTGGGTAAAACGGCGGGCCGCCGATGTCGAACGGCTTTCGAACGGCCGTCTGGGATATGTCCACATCGAATCGATGGGCGATGCCAGTTTCCGCACGGTCTACGCTGACATACTGGGCCGTTACAACCATTGCGAAGGGATCGTCGTCGATACCCGATTCAATGGCGGAGGGCGGTTGCACGAGGACATCGAGATATTGCTCAGCGGGGAAAAATACCTGACCCAGGTCATTCGCGGCAAGGAGGCCTGCGACATGCCCAGCCGTCGGTGGAACAAGCCGTCGGTCATGCTCACGTGCGAAGCGAACTACTCGAACGCCCATGGAACCCCCTGGGTGTATCAATACCGTAAAATCGGCAAAGTGGTGGGAATGCCGGTCCCGGGAACCATGACGAGTGTGTCGTGGGAGCGGTTGCAGAATCCCGCCCTTGTTTTCGGAATCCCGGTTGTCGGATATCGAACGGCAGAGGGAAAGTATCTTGAAAATTCGCAATTGAACCCCGACATCACAGTCGCAAACACCCCCGAAATGGTGGTATGCGGCCGGGACGAGCAGTTGGAGCGGGCCGTAAAGACACTCATCGGGCAGATCGACGCTCCTGCCGGGCACCGGTATCGATGATCGTACCCGTGTACGTTCTTGCCGAATTGTCCACGGGTATGCGGTCTTGGCAATTCCAGTCTTTGAAACTCCTGCGAGTTCTCATAAAACAATTCATTTCATTTAACCCAAAAGCAAAACGATGAAAAAGATTTGCATTCCGTTATTGCTTTCCCCGCTCATACGCCACGCGGGGAAGCAAACTCATTCAGCCCGAAAATCGATGAGCAACAATATCGTTGCAGAAGTGACAGCAGGTCGCAGGCATACACCGCTGAATCGATCGGGAGGACTGTCCAAAAGTTCCTTTTATTCCTAAGGGCCCGGATCAGACCGGTCTGCAAAGAGAGGTCTTTTCCATGAACGGTATGCATTATTTCAAATTCAATCCCATATGATTAGAAAATTACTCGTATTATTATCGACGGTTTTCTGCATAACGGCAGCTTCAGCCCAGACCCAGACGGTCAAAGGCCGGATCGTCGATGAAAACAACGCACCCGTCATCGGTGCGACCGTTGTCGTCAAAGACCGCCCGACAATCGGCACTTCAACCGATGTCAAAGGCGAGTTTGTCCTTGCGGGGGTTCCTCAGAAAGGGAAACTTCAAATCTCTTACGTAGGCTACAAAACTCAGGATGTAGATATCTCGGCATCGCTCATCAAAGTAAAACTCGAACCCGACTCCCAGGCTGTCGAGGCCGTTGTGGTGACGGGTATGACGAAAATGGACAAACGTCTGTTCACGGGAGCTGCCGACCAGTTAATCGCCGATGACGTGAAGCTGGCCGGTATGGCGGATATCAGTCGCGGTCTGGAAGGACGTTCGGCGGGTGTATCCGTTCAGAACGTTTCCGGCACGTTCGGCACGGCGCCGAAAATTCGCGTGCGTGGAGCCACATCGATTTACGGCAGCTCGAAACCGCTGTGGGTCGTCGATGGCGTCATCATGGAGGATATTGTCGATATTGACGCCGATGCCCTCTCCTCGGGCGATGCCACAACGCTTATTGCATCGGCTATCGCCGGGCTCAATGCGGAGGACATCGAAAGTTTCAATATTCTGAAAGACGGTTCGGCTACCTCGATTTACGGAGCGCGAGCCATGGCGGGTGTGATCGTCATCACCACCAAGCGCGGCCGTGCCGGCGTCAGCAGCATCAATTACACCGGTGAATTCACCTACCGCATGATCCCGTCCTACAAGGATTTCAACATCATGAACTCGCAGGATCAAATGTCGGTGTACATGGATATGCAGCGGAAAGGATGGCTCAACCTCGCCGAAACCGTCACCGAATCGGAATTCGGTGTATTCGGTAAAATGTACCAGCTCATTTCGTCGGGACAGTTGCAAAACGACGATGCGAGTACCGCGGCATACCTGCGTGCGGCAGAATACCGCAATACGAACTGGTTCAAGGAGCTGTTCAACAATAACATCATGCACACCCACTCGGTGAGCCTCTCGTCGGGTACCGATAAATCGACGTACTATGCTTCACTGAGCGCCATGAGCGATCCGGGCTGGACGAAGGCCAGCAAAGTGGAACGCTACACGGCAAATATCAACGCCACCTACAACATCTTCAAGAACCTGTCGCTGAACGTGATCTCGAACGGCTCCTATCGCAAGCAGGAGGCTCCCGGAACCCTCTCGTCGGCAACCGACTACGTAACGGGCGAAGTGAAGCGTGATTTTGACATCAACCCCTATTCCTATGCCCTCAACACTTCGCGGACGCTCGACCCCAAGGAGTTCTACACGCGCAACTACGCGCCCTTCAATATCCTGCATGAGTTGGACAACAACTACATCGACCTTTCGGTCGTCGAGACCAAATTCCAGGCGGAACTGAAATGGACGCCTGTCGAAGGGCTCGATCTGAGTGCCCTGGGGGCCGTGAAGTACCAGGCTTCGACCCAGGAGCATAATATCACGGAGTCTTCAAACCAGGCGGTTGCCTACCGGACGGTTGATCCGACCACGGTCCGGGATAAGAACCCCTACCTCTACACCGACCCGGACAACCCCTATGCCGTACCGGTAACGGTTTTACCCGTCGGCGGTATCTATGAGCGGACGGATAACAAAATGCTCTCGTATGACTTCCGGGCTTCGGCCACCTACAACAAAACGTTCAACAACACACATATCATCAGCCTCTACGGCGGTATGTCGGTGAACAAAATCGACCGCCACAACACCTGGTTCCGCGGTTGGGGACTCCAGTACGACATGGGTATGGAGCCTTATTACGATTACCTCGTCTTCAAGCAGGGCATGGAAAACAGCAGCAAGTACTATACGATCGGCGACTCGTTCTACCGCGAGGTGGCGTTCTTCTTTAACGGCACTTATTCCTACAAGGGACGTTACACGATCAATGGTACATACCGCTACGAAGGGACCAACAAGATGGGCAAGAGCCGCAGGGCCCGCTGGCTGCCTACGTGGAACATTTCCGGAGCGTGGAACGTCCATGAGGAGCGTTTCTTCGACCACATCCGGCCGGCGTTGTCGCATCTTTCGCTGAAAGCCTCCTACTCGCTGACCGCAGACCGCGGTCCGTCGTACGTCACCAACTCACTGGCCGTCATCGAAGCGACGACTCCCTGGCGTCCGTTCAGCGGCGACAGTGAAACCGGACTTGAAGTCTCCAGTCTCGAAAATGCACAACTCACCTACGAGAAGAAGCACGAGTTGAATCTCGGCCTCGATGCGGGGTTTGTCAACAACCGCATCAATGTGGCTTTCGACTGGTACAAGCGTGACAATTTCGACCTGATCGGAACGGTTACGACACAAGGCATCGGCGGCGAGGTCTCCAAATACGGCAATGTCGCCGAGATGAAGTCAAACGGTGTCGAACTCAGTCTCTCGACCAAGAACATCCAGACCAAGAACTTCAGTTGGACGACCAATTTCATCTACTCGCACATTCATAACGAGGTGACCAAACTCGAAACCTCGACACGCGCGATGTCGTTAATTTCCGGTACGGGATTTACCATGGAGGGGTATCCTGCGCGTTCGCTCTTCTCGTTCCAGTTCGCGGGACTGAGCGAGACCGGTCTGCCAATGGTTGTCAATACGGAGGGTGAGGTCAGCTCCACATCATTCAACTTCCAGGACAGCAATGAAGAGCATCTGAAAAAGAACCTCGTTTACTCGGGCCCTGTCGATCCGACAGATCTGGGTAGCTTTGGTAATATATTCCAGTATAAGGGCTGGCGTCTGAACGTCTTCATGACCTACTCGTTCGGCAACGTTGTCCGGCTCGATCCCGTCTTCAGCGGCTCCTATTCGGACCTCGACGCCATGCCGCGGGAGTTCAAGAACCGTTGGATGATCGCCGGCGACGAAGCGTACACGAATGTTCCCTCCATTGCATCGAAGCGCCAGCTGCAGCTGGACTCCTCCATCAAATACGGATACAGCGCCTACAACTATTCGACGGCACGCATCGCCAAGGGCGACTTTATCCGCATGAAGGAGATCTCGCTGTCGTACGACTTCCCGAAGAAACTGATTTCAAAGATTCGTCTCTCGTCGCTGTCGCTCAAACTGCAAGCCACCAACCTCTTCCTGATCTATGCAGACAAGAAACTCAACGGTCAGGACCCGGAATTCTACAACACCGGAGGCGTCGCAGCTCCCGTTCCGCGTCAGTTCACGCTCACGGTACGAATCGGTTTATAAACTCCGGCCATTCCAACTAAAAAAGATTCTTATGAAAAAAAGCATCATATATTTATTGAGCACCGCGATCATCATCCCGGCATTGGTGTCGTGCAGCGATTTTCTGGATCAGAATCCCGACCTGCGCACGACGCTGGATTCCGAGGAAAAAATCGCCAATATTCTCGTTTCGGCTTATGTAAGCGGATCGGGCAGTTATCAGCTCGTCGCTGAATTGTCGTCGGACAACGTCTGCGACCGAGGTGTCACAAAAAATTACAACCAGTTCTATCAGGATGTTTATGAATGGGCGGAAGATGTAACCAGCAACAACGATGCCCCGCGGAACATCTGGAGCGCCAACTACAGCAACATCGCCAATGCCAATCAGGCCCTCTCGGCTATCGAGGATATGGGTGGTCCCATCACGACATCGCTCAAGGCCAGCAAGGGCGAAGCGCTGTTGTGCCGGGCCTATTCGCACTTCGTATTGGCCAACATGTTCTGTATGCCCTATAACGCCGAAACGGCGGAGAATTATCTGGGCATACCTTATATGGATCATGCCGAAACCGATCTCAATCCCCAATACGAGCGCGGGACGCTCAAAGAGGTCTATGAGAAGATCGGCCAGGACATCGAAGAGGGCATTCCCCTGATCGACGACACATCCTATTCGGTACCCAAATACCATTTCAACTACAAGGCCGCCTGTTGCTTTGCCTCACGCTATTATCTCTTCATCCACGACTGGGACAATGCCATCAAATACGCGACGATGGCGCTGACCTCCAATCCGGAGTCGCTGCTGCGCGATTACGATGCGATCGCAGCCCTGCCCAACAGCTCCAGCCGACATCAGGAATACGTCAATTCATCCAGTAAGGCCAATTTCCTGCTTCAAGCCGCCACTTCGAGCAGCGGACTGGTTTTCGGATGGTACACGACTGCCGGACGTTACGCGCACGGCAAACTGCAGGGAACTTATGAAACCGTTCAGCCCAAAAAAGGCGGCCCGTGGGGCAGCGGAGTGAGCTTCAAGGCCGGGCATGCGGTGCTCGGCTCCTCCGGCAAATACATTCTTCCCCGAACATGGCGCGTATTCCAATATACCGATCCCGTGGCCGGAACCGGCTTTAACAAGGCTGTATCCGTCTTGTTCAGCACCGAAGAGGCACTGCTCAACCGCGCCGAAGCTTACATCATGAAAATGAGCGAAGATCCGTCAAACGCGGACCTCGCATTGGCGGACATGAATCTTTACGCCGGAAACCTCTTCTCATCAGGCTTCACCCCCATGACGCTCGAATCGATCAAGGAATGGGCGACGGTAACCTACAAGGATTATTCGGAACTCTATGTCGGGAAGACTTCGACCACCAGTCCGCAGACGCTCAATCCCAAGAAACATCTTTTCGCCGCCCCCTACAGCGAGCTGGAAGAGGGCAGCGATGAGGAAAGCATGCTGCAAGCGCTCATCTTCATGCGCCGCTACCAGTTCCTCCACGAAGGCATGCGCTGGTTCGACACGCGGCGCTTCGGCATCACGGTCTACCGCTACCTGCTCGACGAGGACGATGAAACCGTCCTGCAAATCACCGACGAAATCAGTGATGAAAACGGCACACCCGATCCCCGCCGGGCTCTCCAGCTTCCGTCCGATGTCATTTCAGCCGGTCTGACTCCCAACCCGAGAAACTAAAAACGACACGTATGAAAAAGTCTCTGATTTATATTCCATTTTTAGTCGCACTGATTTCAGTGTGCGTAACATCGTGTTCAAACGATGATGACCTGAGCTCCACCAGCGTGGTTCGGGCGACGGCCACCGAAGAGAACGATTTCGACCGCTGGCTTACCCGCAATTACGTGGAACCCTACAACATCCAGTTCAAATACCGGTTCGAGGACATCGAGTCGAGCATGTCGTATTATCTCACCCCCGCCAGCTACGAGCAATCGGTAGCCATGGCCAAACTGGTGCGCCACATGTGTCTGGAAGCTTACGACGAGATCACCGGCAGCAAAGAGTTCATCAAGAACTATTTCCCGAAAATCCTTTACATGGTCGGCTCCTATGCCTACAAGACCAATGGATCCTTGGTGCTGGGAACAGCCGAAGCCGGGACCAAGATCACGCTCTACAATCTCGACAACCTGAACCCCAAGGCTGTCAATGCGAAAACGGCCTACTTCAAGACGATCCATCACGAATTCGGCCATATCCTTAATCAGACAAAGCCCTATTCGACCGATTTCGCCGAAATCTCGGGCCCCGACTATGTCCAGGATCAGTGTTTCGATATCTACACGACTGACGAAAAGGCATTGCAGGCCGGATTCATCTCACCTTACGCCTCAAAGGCCGACAGCGAAGATTTTGTGGAACTCGTCGCGCTTTATGTGAACCGTACCGCTGATGAGTGGGAGGAGATGCTTGCGACAGCCGGCGACTCGGGACGCTCGAAGATCGAGTCCAAATTCGAAATCGTATACAACTACATGAACAACAGTTGGAACATCGACCTGGACGAATTGCGTGAGATCGTACTGCGCCGGGCTGCCGAAGCTCCCAACCTCGATTTCGAATCTTTAGACGATGAGAACAATTCCGAAACAAACGAATAATAAGACAATATGAAAAGAATAGCAATACTGGCGCTTCTGTCGCTTCCGCTCCTTCTCTCCTCGTGCCTGTTCGACGAGGAGGACGTGTTCGACAAATCCGCGTCGGAACGCATCGAGGCAGCCAAGATTGAGGCCAAAACGGTCCTCGAAGGGGCGCCGAACGGATGGCACGTCCGTTATTTTCCCTCTCCGACCCAGGAATTCGGCGGCTATAACGTATTCTTCAAATTCTCCGAGGGCAGTGTCACGATTGCCTCCGAAACCGAGACGGATCCTGCAACCGCTGAGACAAGCCTCTATACACTGGGTGAGGACCTGGGTGTCACGCTCAACTTCGACACGCAGAATTCGGTTATCAACTATTTCGTCCATCCGCGCAACCCCGACGGGCTGGGCTCGACCTATAAGGGAATGGAAGGCGATTACAAATTCACGGTCATGAGCACTTCGCCCGAAGAGGTGCGTCTGCGCGGCATCATCTCGGGCAATACCTACATCCTGACCCCCCTGGCCGACGATGTCGTCTGGGCGACTGAAATGGAGACCTATCAGGACTGTGCCGTGGATATGTCGTTCAACAGCTATTCGTGCGTGGTAAATGGGCAGACTTATCAGACTACCCTTACCAACCGCCGGTTCACGATCAGGCTCGATGATGAAACCACCATCTATGCCCCGTTCATCTACACCAAAGACGGCATCAGTCTCTACGAGCCGATCACGATCGACGGCGTGACGGCACAAGACTTCACATTCGTTGATGAATACTACTTCGTGGAGGCTGGCGGCGCCGACTTCAAAATCATGACACCCGAGCCGGTCCGTTCGGACATCACGTTCCAGGTGGATGTTCCCGACGATACGAAGACCTACAATAAGGTCGTCGTAAATGCGGTTCCCTCGAACGATACGGAGTACTATTACATCGGAGTGATGCTGAAATCCGAATTCGAAGCTCAACACGAAAAGAAACTCCTGCAAAGTCTGGTCAGCACGCTCAACGAAGACATCGGCGCAGGAGATGATGTAGAAACGATCGCAGCAAGCAGACTTCTGAAAGGAACAAGCACTTATACGATGGAGTACCCGAGTTTCTACGACGAATACGTGGCTATCGTATTCGGATGTGCGGTTTCCAATGGATTCATAGTTTCCACAACGTCGATTACCTCAGTACCATTCTCAATTGACTCCTCGCTGCTGCCTTCGGATACCAGCGACCTGTACAAAAGATGGTTGGGCAAATGGAGAGTTACCAGCACCTCGTCGCAGGTAAACGGGGAACCCGTAACATTTGAAATAACCGTAAAACCGGGTACGGTCAATTCTTCCTATATGATCCGTGGATGGGGTATTACGATTTACGGTGACATGTACGATTTGCGAGCCTATTACCAAGCGTCCTATAAAGGAACAAGCACTTCGGCCATTCCGATCCCGGAGTCCACTGGTATTCTGTACACCAAGACCGATAACGATATTTACGGCTACGACGATATTTACCCGATTCGAACACGCTACTCCCGCATTACCTATTCGAGTGGGGCTTATTCGTCATTCACGACGACTCAGACCTCGCCCAAACTCGTTGGTATATATGACGATACGAAGACAGGCGAGGCGAAGATGTACGGCGTCCGTTTCAATACCGGAACCGATTACGTCGGTATAGAGTTCTATCGGTGGTCGGAAAACATGGCATCCTACTACACCTCGCCGACCGTTCGTCCGGGCTATACCGCCAAAGACTTCCCTGTGGGACCATTCACGTGGGTTCAGTTGGTGGATGCCGATGGAAACGTGCTTTCTTCCGACGAAGCCGTTACAACCAACACCGTTGCAACGTCCGGATCAGCCGCAAAAGTTGCCGGTTCGGAGAGTATCGCAGCTTGGGAATAATCCCTTAGCCTCCTGTATAAAAACTGTCTGCTTAATGCAGACAGTTTTTATTTTGTATTGAGCGTCATGGGTATTTGCAGACTTTGGGCGGAGACCCGTGGGTCGATTGGTTGATAACCGCCCTTCTGGCGCTATTTCACGTAATTAGACTGGATACTATGTTCTGGAGGAGTAAAGTGTAATTTTTAATCAACTCCTATATTCTATATGAGACTTGGATTATATGTAGATATATTACTACACCCGACCCCGATTTTGCGCTATTTCCGGAAAAATTTTCAAAAAATCCTATATTTGCATCAGGACATCCTATTTTCAGTTTGGTACATTTCGGTAAACAAGATACTGTTCCCAAAAGTGTGTCTGGAGAAGGATAAATAAAAAAGTCTACAGATTTTTTAGATTTGTATAGGGAATCAACAAAAAACTAAAAAAGAGTAGACTTATGGTGTTGACAAAGGAACAACTTTCCGAATTAATATGCAAACATTCGGAGCGGGAAAATGGCCTGCAGGATCTGTT
>CALUKL010000039.1 GCA_944321195.1 uncultured Alistipes sp. | reverse complement strand
ATCATCGTGAGCAGCGCATAGGAGGCGATGTTGAACGGCACGCCGAGGAACGTATCGGCGCTCCGCTGATACAACTGGCACGAAAGCCGCCCCTGAGCCACGTAGAACTGGAACAGCACATGACATGGCGGCAGAGCCATCTGTTCGATCTCCGCGACGTTCCACGCCGAGACGACAATGCGCCGCGATTCGGGATTCGTGCGGATCAGCTCCTGGGCCCGGGCGATCTGATCCACCACCCCGCCGTCGGGCCGCGGCCACGAACGCCACTGGTAGCCGTAGACATGGTTCAGATCCCCGAAGCGGTATCCGTCGACGGGCGACTCCTCGCCCGCCGCGACCAGGAAAGCCTCACGGTCGAGCGGCAGCACCCCGTTCCTTATGCAAAGTTCGTTGTAGTAACGGAAAGCGTCGTTGTCCCAAATATGTACACCATTCTCAACCAGATATTTGATATTGGTGTCGCCCCGGAGGAACCACAGCAGTTCGTGGATCACCCCCTTCAGGAAGACCCGCTTGGTGGTCAGCAACGGGAAGCCCGCCTCCAGATCGAAGCGCATCTGGTGTCCGAAGACCCCTTTGGTTCCGGTTCCGGTGCGGTCGCCGCGCACGACGCCTTCGGTCATGATCCGATGCAGCAGATCGAGGTATTGTTTCATGATTGCAAATGTTTCAACGTCAGGTCATTCCTTTTCCCGGTCGCCGCACGCGACATTTCCAGTCCCGCTCCGGAAACGCACGCGGAGCAAAGGAGCGGTTCAGGCATCCAGGTATTTCAGCGTCATCTCTCCCCGGTCGTCCAGCACGGCATAGGCGGGATTCTTCTCCCATCCCCCGAGGTTCACGACATGCAGCGCCCCGTCGCGGAAATCGCGTGGGAAGTGCATGTGCCCGAAGACGAAATGGTCGACATCGTGCCCGGCGGCATACTCCCGGGCATATTCGATCAGCGGTTCGGTCAGCGAGGCATCGAATCCGCCCTCCGTACCCTCTCGCCGGGCCTTTTCGTCGGCCGCATCGTGCCCTTTTCGCGACTTTCCGCTCCACCAGTGTCCGAACTTCAGCGCCCAGTCGGGGTGCAGGCCCCACGAGAAGAGCCACTTCAGCGTCCGCGAGCGGAACCCGCTGTTCAACAGTTTCAGCAGCGGCTGTCCGTCGATCTTCATGTTGTCGCCGTGGGCCACGAAGACCCGTCGGCCGTGGAGCGTCAGCAGTTGCGGCGAGGTGTAGATCTCCATGCCGCACTCGCGCGTGAGGTAGTCGCCGACCCACATGTCGTGATTCCCCGTAAAGAAGACCACGCGGATGCCGCGGTCGGTGAGTTCGGCGAGTTTGCCCAGCGTGCGTACGAACCCCTTGGGGACCACACGCCGATATTCGAACCAGAAGTCGAAGATGTCGCCGACGAGAAAGATCGCCTCCGCATCGCGGGCCGCGGCATCGAGCCACGCCACGAACCGCTGTTCGACCTCCCGGGCCGCAGCGTCGCCACCCGCCCCGAGGTGTACGTCGGACGCGAAATAGATCATCATCGGGTCAGTTCGTCGAGTTCCCGTTCCAACTTTTCGCCGTAGATGTCGCGGGCGACGATCGTGCCGTTCCTGTCGATGAGGAAGTTGGTCGGGAGTTTCTGCACGTTATAAAGCCCCAGGGCCGCGGAGCCGCGGCCGCGCAGGTCGCTCACCGACACCCAGGGCAGCTGCTGCTCCTGCACGGCGGTGATCCAGATGGCTTTCGAGGTATCGATGGCCACCTGGTAGACCTCGAATCCCACGGGGGCATCGGCATACTTGCGGTAGATCTCCTTCAGGTCGGCATTGAGCGTATTGCTCGACCCCAACTCCGCGGACCAGAAGTCCAGCAGGATGACCTTTCCGGCCAGCGACGAGAGGCGGATCTTCTTGCCGTAGATGTCCATCAGCTCCAGATCGGGATACTCCGACTCGGTGATGCGCGACGAGAGGCTCTGACGGGCTTCCATGCGGGTGATCTCGGCCAACAGGGTCTGCAGATAGGGCGAATCGGGATAGCTCTGCTCCAGGGCTTCGGCCACCGTGCGGTAGTAGACCACGTCGCTGTCGCCGTTG
This sequence comes from uncultured Alistipes sp., assembly GCA_944321195.1. Lineage (GTDB taxonomy): Bacteria > Bacteroidota > Bacteroidia > Bacteroidales > Rikenellaceae > Alistipes. The sequence goes on along the minus strand of CALUKL010000039.1, from coordinate 1,592 downwards.
AAGAGGTAGGCATCTCCGGGCAGCCGCTGGTAGAGGGCATAAACCGCGGCCAGCGAGGACTTGTTTTCGATGATGAAGCGCAACTGTTCGCGGCGGATGCGGTAGTATTCAGCCGTGTACTCCGAGGCGAGGTTCTTGCGCGCCTCGTCCGTAAGGTCCGGTTCGGCGAACCGGGCGGCGAGGTCGTCCAGTTGCTGGGCGCCGTTCACGAACGCCTGGTAGAACTGCCGCAGCAGATCCGATTCGGCGGATCCTTCGACCGTATAGTTGCGCACGACACTCCCCACGGAGCTGACCGTCAGGCGGTCTCCTCCGGCCAGCAGCAACGGTATGCGTTCGCCGTTGTAGATGATATTGTAGAGAACCGGGGTCGGGGGAACCTCCTTGAGCCGGAATTCGTAACTGCCGTCCTCAGCCAGGCGGGTCGAATCGACGATCGACGGCGAGAGCGGAGCGAGCTGTTCGAGATAGACCTCCCGGGCGTCGTTGCCGACGAAGCGACCCGAAATCTTCACTTTCGACGACTGGCAGCCGCACATCAGCGCCGCCGCCAGGAACGTTCCGAAAAGCGTTTGCTTATTCATGAATGGATATTTTCGCGGTTAATGACAGTAAAGATAACGATTTTTCCGCAAATGCGTACCGCTTATTTCGAAGAATTGCGGTGTGCGCCGTTATTTTTCACGAAGGCACGGTGCTGCTGCTGGTTGCGGTTTTTCTGCTGCCGCTGCTGCTGATGCTGCGGGCGGTGCTGCTGTCCGTTTTTCTGGGGACGTGCCGAAAAGGGCTGTTTGTAGTCGCTTCGGAGATTATTCAAGGCCACTTCGTCGATCTCGATACTCCCTCCGGACATGCGTTTGATGTCCTTTACGATTACCTCGTTGTTGGGGTGTTCCTGGTTGTACTCGTAGCTTTTCGTGCGCATGTAGCGGGCCAGGTTGTCCACGGCGGCGGCCACGGCCCGGGGATTCTGCACCGAAGCCAGGCTGCCGATCATCCGCTCGACGTATTTTCCGTAGTGCTTGTAGGTGATGCGACCCTGGGTATAGGGCATCCGGTTCGGGGCCACGGTCAGCTCCTGGCGTGTGGGCCGCGGATAGGGCGAATCCACATCCAGCTGGAAATCAGACATGATGAAGAGATGATCCCAGAGTTTGTGGGTGAAGTCCGCGGTATCGCGCAGCAGCGGGTTGAGGTTGCCCATGACGGCGATTACGGCCCGGGCCTGCCGGTTGCGTTCGTGCCGGTCCTCGATCTCCATGAGCGAGTCGATCATCTCCTGGATATGGCGCCCGTACTCGGGCAGATACAACTTGCGTCGTGTGTAGTTATAGTTCTTTTTCATAGTGTATGTACGGTCCGGTGTGCTGTTTCAAATCGTCCGCCGGAGTGTCCGGGCGGCCTCTCGCAATGGACCGATTCAAGATGTTTTCATCCGGAACCCCGCCTCTCCGCCCCTCTCCCTGAAATTGGTTTTACGCCGCAGAAAGCCCTACCTTTGGGATCGGAAGCCGTGCAAAACAGAGGCTTGACCGGAGTTTGTCTTCGGCAAAAGTAGTAAAATTTCAGGAAAAACAAGCTATGGCAAAAGT
>CALUKL010000038.1 GCA_944321195.1 uncultured Alistipes sp. | reverse complement strand
CGCAGGGATTTCATAGTGTCTCGGGCTATTATAACTTGCATGTGTTTCGCCGATCTTGTAACCGTTCATGTAGGAAACATCGCTGTCGTCGACTGCCGGAAGATGCAGCACACCCGCCTTTCCGGCCGCCGAGGCCGGCAGCATCACGCTCTTCCGAAACCAGATATGGCCGTCGACATGGCCCAATACGTTTTCCCAAATCTGAGGCAGTTCCATCTTCTGCCACTCTTTCAACCGGGTTTTGCTCGTCGGGGCATACCACCGTTCTCGATCCCCGCGGTCATTCTTCAAGGCGGCCTGATAGGCACGATAGTTTTTCATTCCCGCGCCGATCGCCTCGAGGGGCGAACGGGCGTCCGCGTATTGTGCATAATCCTTCGTCGTGCGCATTATGTCCCAGCTCGTCCATGTTTCGATGTCGGTTCCACCCCACGAACTGTCGATCAGCCCCACCGGAACACCCGTTTCGGCATGGATGAACTTGCCGAAATAGTATCCCACGGCCGAGAATACGCGCGAGGTTTCAGGCTTACATTCCACCCATTGTCCGGAATCGATATCCTCTTGCTCCTCGAAAGCGATTTTGTCGCCGACAGAAAGCAGCCGGATATTCGGGTTGGCCGACGATGCGATCTCGGCCTCACAGCCTGTCGTTGGATCGAGCCGCCACTCCATATTCGACTGTCCGCTGCAAAGCCACACGTCGCCCACTACGACGTTTGTGAAACGCAGTTCATTGTCGCGTCCCGCAACGGTCATTTCACGCGGGGTCGTATCGGCACTCATGGCCGGGAGCACCGCTTCCCAGCGTCCCGTACGATCGGCCTTCGCCGAAACTTCAGCTTCGGCGAAACGCACTGTGACCAGTTCGTTTTTTGAAGCATGCCCCCATACGCGGATCGGCCGTTCGCGCTGCAACACCATATTGTCGCTGAAGAATTTCGGCATCTGTACCTCGGCTTGTGCCGATATGGAAATGGCCAATGCCGTTGTTAATACTAAAAGTCGTTTCATTGTCTATTCGATTTTCAGAATCTGTTTGCCTGCTCGCAGAGCAAAGGTCCTGCCCTGCCATACAAATTCGCCCGTCATGCCTATGGGCAGGGCGATTTTCGCCGTAAGACGGCCTTTGCTGTCAGTGCGGCAATCGACAGCAATCTCGCCTGCAGGATGCGGTACTGCGCCCGACACATGCTTCAGTCCGCCGAGTGACGGCGCAATACGTACCTGTCGGAATCCCGGAGCGGCGCTTTCGATCCCCAGCATCATGCGGAAAAGTTCCACATTAAGGCTTGCGCTCCACGCATGGCAGTCCGAGCGTGTCGGATCGGGCGTTTCGGCCCAAGTGGTCAACCCGGCGGCGAGTTGGTCGTACCACGGCTGCAACTCCTCGAACAGACGGTCGCCCAATCCTGTCACGGCCATTGCCCGATGAACATAAAATTTGAAATAAAGCGTCGCCTGAATCAAATCCGGTTCGTCCACTACGCGCATCATCACGTTGCGGGCTTCGTCGTCCGTTACGATTCCGGCCAGTATCGCAAGGGAATTCACATGTTGCGAGAAGACCCTCCGTTCATGCGTATCTGCGAAAAGTCCCCGCCGCACATCCCAATATGCGTTGCGAAAAGCCTTTCTAAGCGCATTGCCAATCTCCTCGTACTTCGCGGCTATTGCTGTGTTGCCGAATGTTCGTTCCATCTGTGCGGCATAACCCAGTCCTAACAGATAGACCACATCCTGATAGGCTGAGGTGCCGTCTGCCGAGCGGCGCGGCTGTCCGAAATCGAACTCTTCGGGCCAGTCGATGAAGAACCAATAGGGCACGTCGTGCAACAGGCCGTCCGTGCCCCGATACCTCTCGAACCAGCCTAGCACCCGCCGGAAAGCCGGCAATAATGTCTGCAGATACGCCTCGTCACCCCGCATCATCCAGTAATCGTACGCCGTGCCGAGCCACCACACCGCAAAGGGCGGAATGACCTGCGGCAGGTCGGAAGGATATCGGCTCTGCGGAATTCCCTCGGGCAACATCGACTGCCGGCACAGATCCAACAATTGCCGCACCATGCAGGTGTCGCGTGTGTTGTAGAGCGTGATGAGCGCCTGAATACGCGCATCGCCGAAATACTGCATCTGCTCATAATAGGGGCAGTCCATGTAGGTTTCGTTGGCGCACAGACGCGCCGTGCGCCAACCAACGTTGAGCATGCGTTCCAGTTCGGGCCGTTCCGGAGCCGAAAAACGGCTCACAAGACGAAATGGATACGCCGAAAAGACCCCGCTCACGTCATCCAGTGACAACGGTTCATCCTGCGTTTCGACAGTCAGCCGCACGTAGCGCCAAGTCCGCCACCATAGCGGCTCGAATGTCCGTCCGGGACCACCATCGGCGACGATACGGTCTTCGTAACCCAGAAACAGCTTGCCTGTGGGATCGTTGCGATCCCCCTTGTCATACCCCTCGGCACCCGTATAAAGCGCCTCGGCATATCCCGCCGTGATCACGGCACCCTTCCCGCCGCTGAACGAAAGCCGCAGATAGCCCGTCGTCTCCTCGCCCTGGTCGAGCAGAAGCACGGCACGGGTGTGCGCCGGGACCACCACGACGGCAGGCTTCGCCGGAAACCCCTTCGGAAGTTCCACGCCCTCGGCCCGGACGGCTTGGGCGAAACGCATCGGAATCCGCTCCGACATCGGAACCGGCGACGGCACGAGCTGCCGTTCGCCCGAACGGGCCACGCCTTTCGGCCTGCCAAGTGCACCGCACGAGGCAGTATGCCAGTTGCTGTCGTCGAAATCCGGCTCTGTCCAGCCCCACGGATAGCGCGCGGCGGTCAATATTTCACCCGGTCCCGCGACGTAATAACCGCGAAGTCCCGTGACGGCGAGTGGTGCATAGGCGTCGTTCTTGATACACCGCCACGAAGAATCGGTATCGACAATCCGTTCGCGCTCCGTCGCACCCTGCATCAGAAACCCCGTTTCGCCCAGCGTTATTTGTGCCGCAGGTTTCAAGTCGGCATAGTTCCATACTACGGCGGTCACCGCATTCCTCCCGGCATGCAGCCACGGCGCCAGATCCACCGTCTCGTAGTTCCAATGCGCCCCGTCGCATCGCGAGGGCCCCTGCGCCGCGAGCACGCCGTTTACATAAAGTTTATAGCGGTTGTCTGCCGAAACATGCACCGCAAAGTGCCGTGGACATTTTGCCAACTCGAATACCTTGCGAAAATGGTAGACGCCATAGGCATCCGGGGACGTACCGGGCACCGAGATCCACCGTGCGGACCATGGAGCCGCCATCAACTCCGGTGCGACCGACGACTGCCGATAGCCCGGCAGCACCGGTTGTCCGATCGTAATTTGCACGGCAAATACGAGTGCCATCTCCAGCAATAGAAAACGTTTCATCGGCTATTTGCTGTCAGCGTTTTTTCATTCCTCCTGTTTTCTCAGGCTTGAGTTTCATCGCGAACCCGCCTCCGGGCGCAAGATGCACCGTCAGGGATTTAGATGTGTCGATGCGAAACGTTTCGCGCTTGTAATCCGAGGCTTTGCGGTCGGCGTTCACACCGTCGCGAAACAGCATTGCCTCGCAGTCGCCCAGAAACGAAAGATCGACATCCACTTCACGTGCCGTCCAATCCGTAATACCACCGACGTACCATATATCTCCGCTGCGGCGCGCCGTGACGATGTATTCGCCCATCCGTCCGCCGAGGATGAGTGTTTCGTCCCATACGGTCGGGATCGAGGCGATGAAATCCGTGCATTCCGGTTCGCGCATGTAATTCGTCGGCGAGTCGCACAGCATGTTCAGCGGCGAGTCAAGCACGACATAGAGCGCCAGCTGGCGGCAACGCGTACCCTGACTCATCGGCTCTGAATCGCATGGATAATAATTTTGCTTCGAAGCGTTGCGCATCGCGCCCTGCGTGTAGTCCATTGGCCCGGCAACCTGACGGATGAAAGGGATTTGCACATCGTATTTTACCTGATCGACAGTCGCAGGGCTCCACTTCATCTGCTCAAGTCCATGCACGCCCTCGAAATTCAATACATTGGGCCACGTACGGTTCAGCCCCGCGGGTTTGTGCGTGCCGTGCAGGTCGAGAATCAGCTTGTATTTGGCCGCCATCTCCGCCGCACGGTAGTTAAAGTCGGTCATCTGCTGGTCGTCGCGATCCATGAAATCGACTTTGAACCCTTTGACACCCATCTCCGAATAATGCTTGCAGACGGTTTCCATATCACGGGCGAAGGCCCAGTAGCCCGCCCAGAGGATGATCCCCACGCCTTTTGCTTTACCGTAGTCGACGATCTGCGGCAAATCGATCTCCGGTATCACCTGCATCAGATCGGCTTGGAGATTTACGGCCCACCCTTCGTCAAGAATCACGTATTCGATTCCTTTCGATGCCGCGAAGTCGATATAGTATTTATAAGTTTCGGTATTGATTCCCGTACGGAAGTCCACACCCGAGATGTTCCACGCATTCCACCAGTCCCAAGCGACCTTGCCGGGTTTGATCCACGACGTGTCGGCGAGCTTCGAGGGGGCGGCCAACAAGAAACTCAGGTCGCTGGCGGCGATCTGGGTGTCCGTGCCGACGATCGCCACGCGCCATGGGAATGAACGGGCTTTATCGATTCGGGCAATGAATGGTTCGCGTTCTTCGACGATCATCTGCAGATTGTTGTAACCGCCCTGTTCCATGCGCTTGGGATAAGGCGCGAAGCGTGCAGTCAGATGCTGCCCGCCGTCGCCGTTCCAGAGATACATCCCCGGATAGTCGTTCAGATCGGTTTCCGTAAAACAGATGTTTACTCCGTCGGCTATATGCACGATTGCCGGAAGGAAAATCAGACGTCCGGCATCCAGCCTCGAGAGTGTCGTTTCTGTATAGGTATTTTCGAAGGAGTTGCGCCATTGCAGGTCGATGTTGCCGGCATGGTCGCGCACGTAGGGAACCGTCACGGCACAGTCGGCGGGGAAACGGTATTCCGCCTGTTCGTTCATAATCTCAAAAGGTTCTTTCGATGTCGTGGCGAAACGGTAGGCCACACCGTCGTCATAGACCCGAAACTCCACGGACCAACCACCTCTCATGCGTAGCGTCAGAGCGTTGTAACGGTCGCGGATCTTGCTCGCCCGGTAAAACGGTGCAGAAACAGTTTCATCGACAGTCGCACGCAGTGCCTTCTGGATGTGTGCCGCAGGCCCCCACTTACGGCCATCGGAGAGAATCAGCGAAATCGGCGAGGGCATCATCAATGTCTTCCCGTCACGAACGATATCGTAAGTCAGTGTTTCTCCTGCGGTGATGACTGTTGCCAAATGTCCGTTCGGTGAAGTCAGCGTATAGCTCTTCTGTGCCTGTACTGCAAAGGTACAGGCAAAAAGGAAGGGTAGAATCAGTAGTTTTTTCATCGTTTCTCTTCGTTCAGTGAGTTGCATATTTTTTCGTTGATCTTCCGGATACGCGCTTCGTCCACCTTCACCGCTTTACGGTCGTAGGTCATCAGGCCGTTGACCTCGATCTCCACGTCCGTGGTCTGCGTATAGACTGCTGCCGAGAAGCCCCTTCTGATCAGTTCGCCGAGTTTCGCGGCGTACTTCTCGTATTCGTCGGTCACCTCCTCCGGAGAGTTGAAACTTACGTAGCCCCAGTTGCGGTCGGGCTCCCAGAGGTGCTCCTTCATCACGAGGCCGATACCGCCGAACTCACCCAGCACCGTGGCGCGGTTCGCGTCGTAAAGATACAACGAAGGTTCGGGATAATTGTGCAGATCCAGCATGTCTCCCGTCAGATAGTGGTTGCCTCCGCTGGCCGGATTCACCAGCCGCGTAGGATCGTAAGCCTTCGTCCATTCGGCGATCTCCACGGTTTTGAATTGTCCCCACGCCTCGTTGAACGGAACCCACACCCCGATCGAAACGAATCCGCGCAGCGCGTCGATGATCTCGCGCCACTCCTTGCGGTAGCACGCCTCCGACGTGGCCGAGCGCTGTTTCTCCTCGCCCGTGAAGTAGGTCTTGTTCTGCCATTGGGGATTGAAACCCGCCTGATCGCCGATCGGCATGTCCTGCCAAACGATCATTCCCAGACGATCGCAGTGCCAGTACCAGCGCGCCGGTTCGACCTTGATATGCTTGCGGATCATGTTGAATCCCCACTCCTTCGTCTTCTCGATGTCGTAGGCCAGCGCCTCGTCCGTTGGAGCCGTATAGAGCCCGTCGGGCCACCATCCCTGATCCAGCGGTCCGAACTGGAACAAGGGTTCGTTGTTCAAGCACAGACGGACAATGCCCTGCGCATCCCGCGCGGTGGAGAACTTGCGCATCGCCGCGTAGCTCGTGATGCGGTCCACGACTTTGCCATTGCGTATCAGCGCGACTTCCAGATCGTAAAGATGCGGCGAAGAAGGGCTCCACAGCTTCGGCGAAGCCACATACAGCTCCGCATCGACCCCGCACAGGGCCGCAGCCGACGCGACCCTTTCACCGCCGTCGAGCAATGTCACCTCCACCCGGTCTCCAGACTGCGTGCCGTATGTCGCGGCAGCTACGCGAAGCGTGCGGCGGTCCAGATCGGGCGTAGCAACGACATTGCGGATGTATTGCTGCGGAACGGCTTCGAGCCACACCGTCTGCCAGATACCCGTCACGGGCGTATACCAGACCACCTCAGGACGCTTCACCTGCTTCCCACGCGGTTGGTAACCGTCGTCCGTCGGGTCCCAGACCCGCACGCGGAGCGTGTTGGCGCCTTTTTGCAAAACAGATGTGACATCGAATTCAAAAGGCGTATAACCGCCCTCGTGGCGGCCCAGGCTCACGCCGTTCACCCACACGTCGGCACGCCAGTCTACGGCTCCGAAGTGCAGCAGTACCCGGTGCCCGCTCCATTTCGCAGGAACCGTGAACGTCCGTTCATACCACAGCTCCTGCTCCGCACCCACGCGGCGCCCTACGCCCGAGAGCGATGATTCGGCGGCGAACGGCACGAGGATTTCACCGTCCCACGTCCCCGGCAACTCCCCGGCAGGGCGTATGGCGTAGTTCCACAGTCCGTTCAGATTCTGCCACTCCGCGCGGACCATCTGAGGCCGGGGGTATTCTGCAAGGACATTTTTGGTGTCGAGCGTTTCGCCCCAGGAGGTTTTGATTCGGTTTCCGGCAGGACGCCATTGGGCCGTGCACGGAAGAGTCAGCGCAAATGCTGCAAATAAGGTCAGTAGTCGTTGCATTTCCTATTCAGTGATTGATGTATATCGTATCTTTCAATCGGATATCACGCGACGACGCGCCCACCGAAATCGTAAATTCACCCGGTTCGATGCGGAACTCGTGACGGTTTATATCGTAATAGGCGAAGGCATTGCCGTCAAGCGCAATCTCCACACGTTTGCATTCTCCCGGAGCCAGCGTAATGCGCTCATAGCCTTTCAACTCCTTCTCAGGACGCGGCACGCTCGCCGTGCAGTCGCCGACATAAACCTGCGGCGTTTCCGTACCGGCACGTTTTCCCGTATTCTTTACGGTAAAAGAGACTTTCCAGCCGTCGCCCGCAGGCGTCAATTCGAGATTGCCGTATTCGAACGTCGTATAGCTCAGTCCGTAACCGAAAGGGTACATCGGTTCAGTACCGTTGCGGTCATGGCCGCGGTAGCCTACGAAAACGCCCTCGTCGTAACTGATACGCCGAAGCGGACTGCCCTGAAACAGGAAAACATTCGGGTAGTAGCTCCCGAAAGTCGGGTTCTCCTCCGCACGCCGCTCAATGCTGATGGGCAGACGACCGCTCGGGTTCGTGCGGCCCGTGAGGATGTCGGCGACAGCCGTACCTCCCTCCTGCCCCGGATACCATGCCAACAGTACGGCACGCGCCTTGTCGGCAACGGGCGCATAGTCTATGCCTCCGCCGGCATTGACGACCACGACGAGATTGGGATTCAGAGCCGCAGCCGCAGCAATCTCGTTCAGTTGACTTTCGGGCAGCGAGAACGGACGGTCGAAATTTTCACTTTCGGTCGTTTTGTCGAACCCCGCACAATAGACTACGGCATCTGCTGCCGCAAGCATCCGCTTTTGTTCCGTGGGCGAGTAGCCCGCATATTGCAACTTTATTTCCGCCGTGCGCACATTGTCATAGAACTCCAATCGGAGGTTATAGGTGCGGCCTGCCTCGACATCCATTTCCGCCGACAGGGTCGAGACCCCGTGGTCGGACCAATGCCCCAACACCTCCTCATCGTCGACAAAGAGACGGTAACCGTCGTCGCCGCTGACCGTAAAGACGGCACGTTCCGACTTCGAAGGACGGAACACGCCCGTCCAGCGGGCCGAAAAATGGTCTTCGGGAAGCCCCTCGGCAGGAGCCCCCGCCCAAAAGAAATCCACGCCCGAATCGGTCGTCGTAACAACGGCAGGCCCCTGCAAATCCCTGTTGGCGTAAAACTCGCCGCGCAGACCCGGCTTCCCGTCCGGTGTGAAGAATAGACCCGATGAAGCCAGTTCGGATGTCGCCGCAGGGATAAGGCAGGTTGTCCGGAAACCCTTCTCTGCCTGCAACCCCTGCGCAATCGTAACAAACTCGAAGGGAGAACCCTCACCCGAACCGCCGCCCATCGGAAGTTTTGCGGCGTTCGGCCCCAAGACTGCCACTTTGCGTATCTTGCGCCCGAACGGGAGCAATCCGTCGTTTTTCAGCAATACCATCGAATTGCGGGCCACCTCCAACGCTGCAGCATCCGACTCCGGATCACGCTCCGGAATCGACGGGTCCTTCTGCTCCCGGTCCAGGAAGCCGAAAGCGATGAGCGTCTGCAAAATATGCCGGCATTTCCCGTCGATCGTCTCCTCGGTGACGACACCCGTTGCAAGGAGTTTCTCCAGATTCTCCGGATTCATATACCGTGCGCCCGGCATTTCGAGGTCCAGCCCGTTGTTCGCCGGACCGGCGACCGAATAGGTCGCATCCCAGTCCGACATGAAGATGCCTTCGAAGCCCCACCGTTCGCGCAGAACGTCGACGGCGAGGTCGCGGTTCTCGGTCATGTGCTGTCCGTTCACGAGGTTGTAACTCGACATCACGGCGCCGACCCCGGCCTCTTCGACCGCCTTGCGGAACGATGGGAGATAGATTTCATGCAGCGTCCGCTCGTCGATGTCCGACGATACGTGGTGGCGGTCGTATTCCTGATTGTTGCCGCAAAAATGCTTGATCGTAGCCATAACGCCCTCGCCCTGCACACCTTTTATATATTCGGCAGCCGTTTCCGATGCCAGATACGGATCTTCGCCGTAATACTCGAAATTGCGGCCGCACAGCGGCGAGCGGTAGATGTTTACGCCCGGCCCCAATATAATATGGACTCCGCGGGCCCGGCAGTCACGCCCCAACGAGCGGCCGTAGGCACGTGCAAGTTTCCGGTCCCACGTAGAAGCCAGGGCGACACCGCACGGATAGAGCGTGCTGCGCGTATCGTTGCGCACGCACTGCGGGCCGTCGGCCATCCGGATCGCGGGAATGCCCAGACGCGGGACCGGACGAATATAGAAGCCGTCGCAACCCCCGATATAGGCGAGTTTTTCCTCCAAAGTCATGCGGGAAACCAGCTCCGCGGCCCGTGCCTTGGCTTCCGGCGTGATTGCCTGTCCGAAAAGAGCGGAAGAGATCCCGAAAATAAAGATTGAAAGCAAACAAAGATATTTCATGCGGACAATTATTTACTGGAAACAAAAATACAGGTAATATTCGGTCCTCACTTTAAGAAATAATGCAAAACCATTAAGAAATCTTGCAAAAATCGCTTGCCGCATGGTCGAAAAATGGATGGCCGCGGAGATGAAACAGGCGGGCAGGCCATTCAAAAAAAGTCCAAAGGCGGGATTGGCTATTCCTTTACAGCCCGCAATCCATCCGTAATTTTGCAAGATTTCTTTATCATCTTGCAAGATTTCTTTAAGTAGGCTACAGCACAAAATCCTAATTTTGTATCATCAAAATTGTAAAGACCCAAAAACGATTTTATGCCTATGATGAACCGAAGAAAATGAATCACCGGAAAATTCTTTATCGACAACCAACTCAAACTTTTTTCTATGAATCTTAAACATCTACTATTTGCCGGTCTGATCTGCGCTTTGAGCGGCATGCTCACGACCGCATCTGCCAATTCTGTGAGGGGGGGGGTACAAAATGACGCCCTGCAGTCGGAGAAACGCACTGTAACGGGAACCGTCGTCGATGCGACCACCGGCGAACCGATCATCGGAGCCACGATCATTGAAAAAGGCTCGACAACCAATGGTACGACATCGGATTATACGGGTGCATTCAGCATAACGCTGCCCCGGGGTGCGCAACTCGACGTTTCCTATGTAGGTTATAAAACCCGCACGGTCGATGTAGGGACCTTGGGTGTCGTCGATGTGAAACTCGAACCCGACGATGCACTCGAAGCCGTTGTCGTAGTCGGTGCCGGCACCCAGAAAAAAATCTCCGTGACAGGTTCCGTTGCTGCAATCGCCGGAGATGATCTGCGCTTTCCGTCCTCATCGCTCACGTCGGGACTGGCGGGTAAACTGGCCGGCGTGATTTCGATGGCCAAGTCCGGAGCTCCGGGTGAAACCACCGATTTCTACATCCGCGGCGTCGGGACTTTCGGAGGTCGCGCCACGCCGCTTATCCTTTTGGACGACATCGAAATATCGGCTTCCGATCTGAACAAGATTCCTGCTGAAACGATCGAAAACTTCACTATTCTCAAGGATGCATCTGCAACGGCCATTTACGGCGTACGCGGTGCCAACGGTGTGATGATCGTCACGACGAAGAAAGGTCAGGAGAACACCCGTGCCAAGATCGGTGTGACCATCGAAAATTCATTCGTCCAACCCACCCACATGATCGAATATGCCGACGGAGCTACTTGGATGGATATTTATAACAAAGCCTATATGGCCCGCGGCGGCACAACGCCGATCTATTCTGCGGAGGTTATCGAATATACGCGCAGCGGCAAATATCCCTACGCCTATCCCGACGTCGACTGGCAGGACCTGCTGTTCAAGAATTTCAACATGAACCAGCGTGCCAACGTCAACATCCAGGGCGGCGGCAACCGGGCGACTTATTACATGAGTCTGAATGTCAGCCACGATTCAGGAATTATCGATGCTCCGAAAGACTACATTTTCAACAATAACCTGAATCGCTTCGACTACAATTTCCAGAACAACATTTCCTACAAACTTTCAAAGTTGACAACGCTCGATCTGCGTCTGAACGCCCAGATTAACGAAATCTCGGGTGTAGGTGAGAATGTCAACGACCTGTTCTCGTATGCAATTCAGGCCAATCCCGTTACTTACCCGGCATTCTACCCTTCGCAGGAAGGAGATGACCATATCCGTTTCGGCAACGCTATCAAAACGGGAAAGACCATGTATGTGAATCCCTATGCCGCCATGCTTGATGACCACAGCATCGTCAAGGAGAACAAGCTCAACGTTTCGCTGAATCTGGACCAGCAGCTCGACTTCATTACCAAAGGCCTGTCGGTCAAGGGCCTTGTAAACTGGAGCACCTACTCATGGACGAAATTCTCCCAGTCCATGACTCCCTATTATTATACGCTGGACAAACAGTCGTACGACACGGCCTACCCGGATTTCTACAATTTGCAACAATTGCAGACCGGGGATGAATACATTCAGGAAAGCTACTCCGAGCCATGGACCGAACAGACTTTTTATTTCGATGCACGTCTTATGTACAATCGCCGTTTCGGACGTCATAGCGTAAGCGGTCTCTTGATGTACATGATGCGCGACTATCGTCCTCAAAAGTCGCTTTCACAACGTAATCAGGGACTTTCGGGCCGTGTGACCTACGACTTCGATCAGCGTTATTTCGCTGAATTCAACTTCGGTTATAACGGAACGGAGCGTCTGGCCGCCAAAGACCGTTTCGAGTTCTTCCCCGCCATGTCGCTGGGCTGGGCAGTCAGCAGTGAAAAATTCTGGGAGCCGGTCCGCAAATATGTCGACTTCTTCAAAATCCGCGGTTCCTACGGTCTTGTCGGCAGCGATGGATTCAACGACGATGAAGGACGCCGGCACTTCCTCTATCTGAATTCCATCAACCTGTATGACGGTGATGCCCAATCTTCATTCGGGCAATCTACCAAGCAAGGCTATGATTATTACGGACCTACCATCACTGTTTATGCGACACCCGATGCATCATGGGAACGAGTGAAAAAGCTCGATATCGGTGTCGACATTTCACTTTTCCGCCAGCTGAATATTACCTTCGACTATTTCTGTGACAAGCGCGACAGAATCTTCATGGCCCGGGGTTCATGGCCCGATATTATGGGTTACCAAAACGTAGCGCCGTGGGGGCAGGTCGGACGTGCCGAGAATGAAGGTTACGAGTTGAGTGTCAACTGGAACAAACAGATAGGAAAGGATTGGGCCGTAGACTTGCGTTTCAATTTCTCCTACAACCGGAACAAATACACCAACTACGACGACCCCGACTATGCCTATACGTGGCAGAGCCATGTCGGTCGTCCGCTGGACGGCTACTGCTGGTATGGCTACGTCGCCGATGGACTCTTCTCGTCGCAGGAGGAGATCGACAACCATGCCACGCAGCTCGTGGGCGGAACCCCTATGGTCGGCGATATCAAATATCGGGATCTTAACGGCGATGGGGTCATCAACAGCGATGACCAGTGCGTTATCTCGGACTATGGTACGACACCCCGTATTCAATACGGTATCGGACTGAACCTGCGCTGGCGCAAATGGGATCTTGGTCTCTTCTTTAATGGTTCGGGCATGCGCACGCAGATGCTCAATCGTTACTCTGCAATGGATCCCTTCGGCGCCGATCTGCACAACCTCACGCAGTTCGTGGCCGACAACTACTGGTCGGAGGAAAATCCGAATCCCCATGCGAAATATCCGCGTTTGGGCACTAACGAGAACGATATCTCGAATAATACGGGAGTCTGGAGCACTTATTGGATGCGCAATGCTCGATTCTTACGCTTCAAAACCCTGGAGGTGGGCTATTCGTTCAAATACGGCCGCGTCTATGTCAACGGCGACAACCTCGCCGTCTGGAGTCCTTGGGACTTCTGCGACCCGGAGTTGGCAGAGTGGGTGAAATATCCTTTCCAGCGAACTTTCACGCTCGGATTGCAACTTAAATTTTAACTTAAATTGAGATAATAACATGAGAACCTCGAATATAATCGGTATTGCGGCATCGGCTCTGTTTCTGGCGGGCTGCGAGTTCCTCGATGTCGTGCCGGCCAAGCGTGCCGACTTCGAAGACGCGATGAAAAACAAGGATGCAGTGGAAAACTGGATCTACGGCCGCGGCTATCATGAGATCCAGTGGCAGAATCCCTTTTACTACTGGACGATTGAACAAACCACCGACGACTTCGTTTTGCCGGAAGGACAGGCTCAGGATGAAGCCCGTGTAACTAATTACCTTATGTCGCACGGTATGATAACGAGCGGCAATGTTCCCGATACATGGTGGGCTTTGTACGGAGCAATCGGTTATATCAACCTCTTTGAGCAGCAGCTTGAGGAGCAGAATCCCTCCTTCCTCACCGAGGCGGACAAATCGCTCTACCGGGCGCACGCCAAATTTCTGAAAGCCTACTATTATCTCCGTATTCTGCAAAAGTTCGGTCCGATGGCCATTGTCGAGCGTTATGCCGATCCATCGACCGATAAGAGTTCTTTTCCCGGGCGTTCGCATTTCGACTACTGCGTGGAATATATCTGCAAATTGCTCGACGACGCATGCGCGGACGGCGGTCTGCCCGTTGCGAATTACAATGAACAGTCGGGCTACGGAAAGGGCAATCAGGTGATTTGCGCTGCGTTGAAATCGCGTCTGCGGCTGCTGGCTGCTTCACCCTTGTGGAACGGATCGTTCCCTTTTCCACAGTGGCAGAACACGAATTTCGAGACACCGGGTTATGGCAAGGAACTGGTAAGTTACACATTCGACATCGAGAAATGGCGTAAGGCCAAGACGGCGGCGCAAGAGGCTATCGATATTGCCGAAGCCAACGGACGCCACTTGGTAACCATGAGCGAAATGGAAACGATGGCCGCAGCCGATAAGATCTCGACGACCGAGGCCGCCTATTGGATTCCGGGCCTCGACACTTCGACTCCCGAAGGCTTGGAGTTTTATAAGCGTGTGCTGCTGATGCGTTACGCCATGGCTTCGGACGAAACAATGGGCAACCATGAACTGATTTGGACCGTTTTAGGCAGAGGCCAATGGTATCTGACGACCAAGTCGCATGTTTGGGGCTCGCTGCCGCGCCGCATCATCAAGAAAAACGACGGGAACTGGCAGTATTGCTATTCGCATATCAACCCGACTCTGGAAACCGTCGAGGCCTTCTATACTAAAAACGGCAAACTGCCCAAAAACGACCCTGATTTTACACCCCAGTCCGATTGGCTGAAATCCGCCAATCTGGAGCGTCCCGAGGTTATCAACCTCAATGTGAATCGTGAACCGCGCTTCTATGCATGGATCAATTTCGACGGCTGCGACATCGGCCCTTATCTGGTAGCCGGGAAGCCTCTGCGGCTCGACCTGCGCAGCTACGAGGCCTGCGGATATTCGCCCGACTATGCTCAGGGTGACCTTCCGCAGACGGGCTACCTGAACAACAAGTTCATTGCCCCGGCCGAGCGTTACGATTACGATGGCTCCTATACCGACTTCGACTATCCTACGCCGCTCATTCGTCTCAACGAGATGTATCTCAATCTGGCCGAGGCGTGTGCCGAGCTCTATATGAACGGGGATGGCAGTGAACTTCAGAACGCTCTCGATGCCGTGAACGTTATTCGCGAGCGTGCCGGCATTCCCCTGCTGACGCCTGCCGACTGCGGCGACGGAGAGGGCCAGATGTCGATCCGCGACTGGGTCCGCAATGAACGCCGTATCGAACTCTATGCCGAAGGGTACCGTTATTATGACCTGCGCCGCTGGTGTATCGCAGCGGAACATCTCTCGGCCGGCTGCCGTACAGGGCTCGACTGTTTCGTATCGAAGCGTGTGAATCCCACGATCGAGGAGTTCAATACCCGGGTGACCGTCGACGGCAATTACCAATGGTTTGACCGTATGTACCTGCTTCCACTCGCGGCAGACGAGGTCTATTCCAATCCACAAATGGTACAGGCTCCGGGATATTAACCGATAAACAGTGAATTATAGCATGAAACGACATATCAAACAGTTCTGGCTGCCGGTGCTCGCGGTGCTGGCGGCCGCCTGCTCGGATTTCGACTTGCAGGATCAGTTCGACGCCAAATTCCATAAGGTGGTCGGCGTTGCCGAAAACGTTTTCCAGACCGATGACGTGCAGTCGTTCTACGACCTCGGCGTTGGCGCCAGTGTACGGTTTCACATCAGCCGCGGCGGCAGCGATCCTTCGCTGACGGCCACGGTGTCGCTGACACCCATGACCGCCGAGGAGATTGCCGAATACACCAGCTATTACACGGCGCTGCCGGCCGAATACTTCACCCTGCCCAAGTCGGTCACTTTCGCACCGGGCGAAGAGCGGAAAGCCGTGGACGTGAATTTGTCAGGCGATCAGATCGCAGCGCTCAAACGCGCTCTTGACGAGCGCGAGCCCGATGCGCTGCCTTATGCATTGGCTGTTAAACTCTCCGCTGAAGACGGCACGACGGTCCAAAGCGACAAAGCGTATTTCATCCGTCCCGTTGTCGTGAACGACACCCCCGGTCTCACCATAGGCTCGGAGGACCATACCTATACAGCCACCGACGAGGAGACGATTCTCTTCTTCAAACGGGGTGAAACGGAGTTGACGGTCGACATGACTCTTGCGGCGGCACTTCCTGTGGATGTGCAGGCCACGGTGGAGATCGACGCGACGCTGCTCGAAGCCTTCAACACCGCCCACGGCACCCACACCGCGGCCGCCGTGGAAATGGATCGAACCGAGCTTGACTACCCGGCCGGCACGACCTCGGTCAGCGTAAAACTCACGGCCGACGACAGCAGTTTCGACCGTAAGGAGGACGTGGTCGTCCCGCTGCTCGTGAAACTCGACTACCTGGGTATCGAACGGAAAGTTTTCGTCGTCTTCGGCAACGCCATTCCGTTGAGCAAGGAGATGATCTGGTTTGCAGACAACATCTCCGCCGATTACTCGATGGGGACTTTCCCCGACAATCTGATCGACGGCGATAAAGAGACGTCGATTACCACGGGCGGCGGTAACGGCCAGTGGTGGTATAATGACGACAACGACTACTATGGGCACAGTATCATTATCGATCTGGGAGAGGCTGCGGTCTCGAAGTTCTGCCTGCGCTACCAAACCCGCACTTCGCTTGATGCCCTGCCGGGAGGTACATCGGACAGCTACCCGACGGTCACACAGAAAGGAAAAGCCCGCCCGCACGAGATCGGTCTGGGCGTCGGCCCCGACGGCAGCGCCTGGACATTCCTCGGCAAAACGCTCGTGGCGGATTACATGACCGCTCCCGACGACTGGACTTCCAAAGTTTACGAGTTGGAGGAGGCCGCCCGTTACATCCGCTTCGGCATTGTCCGCACGTGGGAGCCCGACCCGAATAACGCGCAGCAGCTGATCTACTTCGCCAATGGCGGTTGGTGGAGCGAGTTGAGCGAACTTTATATCTACGACGGGAAACGCAAGTTCTTCGAATAGCTCATTCGGTGTGCCGGAACGGCCACAAGCCCTCCGGCGCACCTCTTTTCCGAATCATCATGTCCCATAGAAAGCATCTTGCGACCTTCACGCTTCTCGCGCTTGGCTTCGGCCTTTTCCCTGCCTGTTCGCAAGGCAACCGCAACTGGTCGCCTTCGGATAATGGCACGGCAAAGACCTATACGAATCCCGTTATCGGCCAGGACGGTCCCGATCCTACGGTATTGCGCGATGCGGATGGCACGTTCTGGCTCTACAATACGGCCGACCTGCTCTCGATCTGGCATTCGGACGATCTGGTGACATGGCAGCGCGCAGGCTCGGCATTCAATGAGCAGACGCGTCCCGCGGAGTCGCGTTACGGTTACGGCAAGGCGGCCCTCTGGGCCCCCGAGATCCGCATCATCCGGGGCAAATACGTCCTCTTCTTCTCGATGTGGTGGGGCGACGTGGGAACCTACGACGGACACTCCGTAGCATACGCTGTCGCAGATGCTCCGAGCGGTCCTTTCACATTCCGCGGCCAGATCATAAACAGCGACCCGGACTATCCGCCGTTCTACGGTACGTATCACTCCATCGACCAGTTCTACCTCGAAGACGACGGCAAGCCCTATCTCTTCTGGGGCAGTTTCCGCGGCATCCATGCAGCGGAACTCGACATCGATGAGGAGCTGAACATCGCCGTGAAGCCCGAAACGCTCGTACAGGTAGCAGGCAGCGCCTACGAAGGTTCGTGCGTTTACAGGCGCGGAGCGTATTACTACCTTTTCGCCTCGGTGGGCGACTGGACCGGAGGCATGTCGAGCACCTACCGTACCGTCGTGGGACGCTCGAAGAATCTCTTCGGCCCTTATGTCGACCGGCAGGGCGGACGGATGCTCGACAACTGCCACGAAGTGCTTATCTCGGGCGACGACCGCTTCGCCGGAACGGGACACAACTCCAACATCATCGAGGATGACAAGGGACAGACTTGGATGTTCTACCATGCCTACGACTCCACGGCGCCCGACAAAGGACGGCAGACGATGCTCGACCGTGTGCATTGGGACGATGAAGGATGGCCGGTCGTTTATAACGGTCATCCCTCCAAAGTGTTCGGAGTACCAACGATTGAATAAACAAAATCACAGAAAACAAGACCATGAAGAAATATCTATTGCTAATCAGCACAGCCATTCTGGCCTCCTGTTCGCAGGGCAACCGCGACTGGGAACCCGACCGAAGCAATTCGTGCCAGATCATTATTTCCGGCGATCCTGCCATCTTCGAATGTGCCGTTGCCGTGCCTTACAGGATCACGAACGAAGCCGCAAGCAAAATGAGCGGTCACGGTTTATGCTGGAACACCTCGGGAAATCCGACGCTCGACGACAATTTCGCTCCCGGGCCCAATATGCCTGAAGACGGAGGTGACATCCGGCAATATATCTCCGGCGCCGATCTCGACAACGGTCAAACCTATTATTTTCGCGCTTATGTAACTGCAAACGGGGTGACGCAGTATTCGCAGGAGGTTTCGGCGAAGTTGGGCAGTCCGGCACTCGATCCCATCGAACTGGAGTGGACACGCCGGTCGGAAACTGCGCTGCCCGCCGGTATCGAGGTGTACGAAACGATCTCACAGCTCGACGGGCACGAGTTCCGGGCCTGGTATGCCATTGCCGACTGCACGAACGACATCGAATTGCGCGTGCAGAAACCTGACGGCAATGCGCAGCGTCTTGCAGATCAATTCACCGATGACTGTTACGTCCTGCTCAACGGCGGGTATTTCGATTTCAGCACGTCGGCTCACGACGGGATTTACATTATCGACGGAATCTCTGTCGGCACGATCTCCACGCAACGCGGCGATTGGGCCGACGGGCCTGCCAAAGATTACTGGTACAACGTAACGCGCAGCATCTTCGGGGTAGATGCCGACGGCCATCCTGCATTCTACTGGGCAGGAACTGCCGGATCGGGACAGAACCATTTCTATGACCGTCCCATGACCTCTGTCCGCTACGAGGCGCAATATTCCGCACCCGACGAAACCTGCCCCTCGGCACCTGTGGCATGGACGCCCCGTTATGCCGTGAGCTGCGGCCCGATGCTGCTCAAGGAGGGCCGGTTAATGGTCGGTTCCGATCTGGACAAGGATGAGTACCCCGTCACGGATTGGGAGATGTGGGACTGGGCGCTCGCATCGGCCGATTACTGCCGTGCGCAGAGCGCTGTAGGCTGCACAACCGACGGCCGAATCGTACTCTTCACCTGCGGACTGAACAGC
The DNA here is from genome assembly GCA_944321195.1 of uncultured Alistipes sp. Taxonomy (GTDB): domain Bacteria; phylum Bacteroidota; class Bacteroidia; order Bacteroidales; family Rikenellaceae; genus Alistipes. Next base: position 5,959 of record CALUKL010000038.1, on the reverse strand, counting down.
GATTCCGGACCTGCCAGCGGCGGTGCGACGCTCAAACAAGTCGCTGCGATTCTGAAAGGGCTGGGCTGCGTCGATGCCATGAAGCTCGACGGCGGCGGATCGTCCGGTATGCGCCTTTCGGATGGAACAGACTCTTCGGTTTCGACACGCGCTGTCGTCACAACGCTCGGTTTCTTTAAAAGGTCCGAACAATAAGTTACGGTTCCCATTCCCGACCGTCTCCGAGAAAACCTCGGAGACGGTTTTCCTTTCCGGCAGCCGGCACGGCGGTTCAAATGAAGACGCCCGATTCGACAAACCGCTCCGCATCGGACTCCTTGATGTTGATTTTGCAGGATTTTTTAACCATTTCGCAAGATTTTTTAAGGTCTTCTACGGTACAAAAAACTATTTTTGTATCATCGGGGGTTCATAAATACAGGAGCGACAAACAGAATTACTGAAAAACAATATCTTCCAATAAGAATACACATGAAATTCCGAATACTCGTCCTGCTGTCTGTATTGCTGCCGTTCTTGGTCTCAGCCGAAGAGAAACAGCCTGCTTTCCGGTCTCTGAATGCTGATGACGGACTGACGCACAATGCGGTTCTGGCGATTCTGCAGGATCGTACGGGATTCATGTGGTTCGGAACGAAGGATGGACTGAATCGTTACGACGGCACCGAAATACGTATCATAGCCGTGGAGGATGCCATTCCGGGTAACAATTACATCACGACATTGTGTGAAGACGGCGACGGGCGCATCTGGATGGGAACCGATGCCGGAGTTTGTATCTATGACCCCGGTACGGAACGTGCCCATCGCTTTCTGGAGCGGAGTGATGACGGCAGCACGATTTCAGGCAGCATTCCGAACATCGTTATGGCTCCCGACAGCACGATATGGATCTGCGGTGGAAATCAGGGTTTCTTTCGCTATGATCCTGCAATACGGAAACTGACACATATTGTAACGGATAAAACCGGGAAACGGACTTATACGGCCCGCAACATCTGTTTCACGCCACAGGGAATAGCCTGCATTGCCCTCGACGACGGAAACATCTACCTTTCGGAAGACGGGCTCGAAAGCGTGGAGCCGCTTTTCTCCGGAGATGCAACGGAAGCCTTTCGCGATATCTTCATCAACCGGCTCGTATCGGGCACTTTCAACCGGATTTATGTCTGCTCCTCACGGGGATTGTTCGAGGTAAATCTGGCTCAAAGACAATTCAGAAAAATCACCCTGCCGCATAGCAACGATTACGTGCGCGATATACACGTCGTAGGGCAAAACGAAATTTGGGTCGCCACAGAATCCTGTCTTGAAATTCTCGATGGGAACATGCAGGAGTCGGCATCATTCCAAGCCGATTATAACATTCCCTATGCTTTGCAAAGCAATGCACTCTACTGCCTGTGCAAAGACAATGAGGGCGGCATGTGGATCGGAAGCTATTTTACCGGAGTATCCTACTCACGAGCCGGCAATTCCACCTCGGTACGGCGGTATTATGCGAGCTCCGACGAACGCGGGTTAGGCCGTTACATCCGTGAGATCGTTGCGGACGAAGACGGGGATCTGTGGATAGGGACCGAATCGAGAGGACTTTTCCGCTTTCATCCATCGAACGGAGAGATCGAGTCGATTCCCGGCAGGGAACTCTACGAACACGGCCTTTACAGCAACGTGCATGGCCTGTGTTGTGACGGAGAGTACATCTGGGCGGGAACGTATGAACAGAGCCGGAGCCTGGTACGGATCCATCGCGGGACCCTTGCTTCGAAAAGTTATCCCAGCGCCGGCAAAGAGATCTACACGATTTGCAAAACCGCAGACGGGAATTTGTGGCTCGGCACGACTTCCGGACTGAAACGTTATGACCTTGCGACGGATCGTTTTGTGGCCGATACGGCAGTCCGGAGTCATATCCATCATCTCAAAGAGGATTCGGCCGGGAACCTGTGGGCCGCGACCTATTCCGACGGGCTCTACAAATACGACGCGCTGAAAGACAGTTGGCAACATTTCGTTTACAATGAACAGGATACGACCTCCCTGGCCGCCAACAAGGTCTTGAGCCTCTTCGAAGACAGCCGCATGCAACTTTGGATTACGACCGAAGGCGGAGGCCTTTGCCGTTATGTTCCCGAAGGCAATGTATTCGTCCGTTACAAAAGGCTTCTGCCGTTCGATACCTGTTACCGCATCGAAGAGGATGCGCAGGGAATGTTTTGGATCACATCGAACAAGGGTTTGATCCGTTTCGATGCCGCGAACGGCAGTTATTTCGTTTTCACCACCGACGACGGGCTGCTGAACAACCAGTTCAATTATTCGTCGCTCTGCAAGAGCTCGGAGGGCCGTATCTATGCCGGCAGCAACGACGGATTCATATCTTTCGATCCAGCGGAACTGCAACCTCACGACGAGGCCTCTCCCATTGTGTTGACGGACTTTATGCTTTACAATCAGAGCGTCAGCGTAGACAGCGACTCCTCGCCGCTGAAAAGGAGTATCACGCAACTCGACCGTCTTCTTCTTGCTCCGGATGAGAACTCTTTTTCGCTGCACGTGACAGCCATCAACTATCAGTCGCCCCACGAAGTACGCATGCGTTATCGGCTCGAAGGATTCGACACGGAATGGAATCGGGTACTTAACAACACGATCACTTATTCCAACTTGCCTTATCGTACCTACCGGCTTGTCGTTGAAGGGCTTCGCGGCAACGGGGAACCTAACGGCGCAGTGCGCACGCTTGAAATCCGTATACGCCCACCGTTTTATCTGTCGCGCTTTGCACAAATATGCTATGTCCTGTTCGTACTCGCCGTGATCGTACTCCTGTACAAGATTGCAGCACGCCGCGCTTTGCGCGAACGCGAGCGGGCGATCGAAAAAATCGAACGCCAGAAAGAGCATGAACTTTATGTCTCGAAGTTCGATTTTTTCACGAATGTGGCCCATGAAATACGTACGCCGCTGTCATTGATACGGGGACCTTTGGAAGATCTTGCAGAACGGACGAAAGACAAACTCGACCCCGAGGCCAAGGAGGATATAGACACGATGGTCCGCAATACCGACCGCCTGGCGACACTCATCAATCAGCTGCTCGACTTCCGCAAGGCCGAGCGGCAGGGATTCAAGCTTCATCCCGTCGAATGCGACGTCCGGGAGGTAATCGAGAATATTTGCATACGGTTCGTAATCATGGCCCGGCAAAAGCATATCGCCCTGACTTTCGACCTTCCGGCAGAAAGGCAGCATGCCGCAGTAGACAGAGAGGCGCTTACGAAAATCGTCAGCAATCTGCTTTCCAATGCCTTGAAATACGCGCAGACATATGCACGGCTGGAGATGGCCATAGCCGAGGGGCAGGAAAATTTCCGAATCACGGTAACCAACGACGGGACAGTCGTGCCGGAGCAGATGCGGGAGCAGATATTTTTGCCCTTCATGCAGTACCGGGACGGCAAGCATCTGATAGCGGGAACCGGGATCGGCCTGACACTCGCACGTACGCTGGCGACACAGCACGGCGGGACGTTACGTATGGATGACGACTTGTCCGTAAACCGTTTTGTCCTTACGATCCCCATCGAACACATCACTTCCGATATGCAGTCCGAGATTCCCGAGTCCCCGGCCACTGCAGACAGCGCAGAAGAGGGGGAGTTGCAGCAGAATGGTGCTGCAGCAAAGCCTTCGGTCCTGATTGTCGAGGACGACCCGGAAATGCGGGCTTTCATTGCACGGCATTTATCCGCCACTTACGAGACTGTTGCCGCGGATAACGGCTGTCAGGCATTGGAAAAACTCGCAAAAAAATCGTTCGACCTGATTCTGAGCGATGTGATGATGCCCGAAATGGACGGATTCGAATTATGCCGCCGTATCAAATCCGATTTGCAGTTCAGCCATATTCCCGTGCTGCTGCTGACCGCCAAAACGGACATGGCGTCGAAAGTCGAAGGACTGGGTACCGGAGCGGACGCCTACATCGAAAAGCCCTTCTCGCTGGAGTATCTGCGAGCCAGTATCTCTACGCTGCTTTCCAACCGGGAGCTGGTACGCCGCCACTTCCTCGAATCGCCGCTGGTCAAATCCGAAACGTTGACTTATTCGAAAACCGACGAGGATTTCATGCGCAAGTTGGATGAATACATCATGCACCGTATGGAACAGGCGGATCTGTCGGTCGATGACATAGCTGACGAAATGTGCATGAGCAGTTCGAACCTGTTTCGGAAACTCAAGGGCATCATCGGGAAGAATCCCAATGAATACCTGCGTATCAAACGGCTGAAAAGGGCTGCGGAGCTGCTTCAGCAGGACAAGTACAGCATTACGGATATCAGCCTGCTGGTGGGTTTCCGCTCTCCGACCTATTTTTCCTCGTGCTTCAAGAAACAATTCGGAATCACCCCTACGGAATTTCTTGAGGGAGGGGGTGGCGCTACAATCCGATGAAGGGTGATCCTTGCGGCATTGCAAGTGTCGATTTGCAAGATTTTTTTAGCTTCTTGCAGGATTTCTTGAAGTCCGCAAAAGTGAAATGGGGTAACTTTGGGCAGAAATTCAAATTCAGTCAAAATGCCGAAACTACTTTTCTCCTTGCTGGGCATCGGATTCCTGTCGATGGCCTCAGCCCAGACCTTTACCGAATGGCAGGATGCCGGCATCAATGCCGTAAACCGCCTGCCGATGCGGGCAACCAAGTTCGCCTATGAATCCGCCGCAACGGCTGCTGCCGGAGATAAAAGCGCTTCCGGGCGCTTCCTCACGCTCGACGGCACATGGAAATTCTGCTGGACACGTCATGCCGACCAGCGTCCTGTGGACTTTTTTTGTATGGACTACGACGACGGTCCCTGGAGCACGATGCCCGTACCGGGTCTGTGGGAGTTGAACGGCTACGGCGATCCGCTGTATGTCAATATCGGCTACCCGTGGCGTGAGCAGTTCGTGAACAATCCGCCCGAAGTGCCTGTCGCCGAGAATCACGTGGGTTCCTACCGCCGATGGATCGACATTCCGGCCGAGTGGTCGGGACAGCAAATCGTCGCTCACTTCGGATCGGCCACGTCGAATTTATACCTGTGGGTTAACGGGCGGTTCGTCGGATATAGCGAAGACTCGAAACTGGAGTGCGAGTTCGATATTACGAGATTCGTGAAACCCGGGAAAAACCTCTTTGCCATGCAGGTTTTCCGCTGGTCGGACGGCACCTACCTTGAAGATCAGGATTTCTTCCGACTCTCGGGCCTGTCCCGCGAATCGTATCTTTACGCACGCGACAAACGCCACATCGAGGACATAAGATTAACCCCCGTCCTTTCGGAAAACTACACCCGTGGCACGCTCGACGTGGAGCTGGCTTTTCCCATGGCCGCCAAGGGGTGTACGGCCGAGGTAAGGCTGACGGCTCCGGACGGAGCGCCTGCATTCAATACCGTGCAAAGAACGAAGATCACGGGCCCGACGGCACATTTGTCATTTGACGTCGGGCAAATAGCGCTTTGGTCTGCCGAAACACCGGTACTTTATATTGTAACCGTGACATTGCAGGATTCTGCCGGAGATACTATCGAGGTCATCCCGTTGCATACGGGTTTCCGCGAGGTGAAGATTGAGGAGGGGCAGCTGCTCGTCAACGGAAAACCCATCCTGCTCAAAGGGGCCAATCGTCACGAAATGGACCCCGACGGCGGATACGTCGTATCGTTGGAGCGCATGATCGAGGACATTCGCATTCTGAAAGAGAACAATTTCAACGCCGTGCGCACATGCCATTACCCGGACGATCCGCGCTGGTACGACCTCTGCGACCGCTACGGCATCTACCTCGTGGCCGAAGCGAACATCGAATCGCACGGCATGGGTTTCGACGAAAAGACGCTGGCCAAAGATCCGGCTTACGCCAAGGCACATCTGGAGCGCAACGAGCGCAATGTCAAACGCAATATCA
>CALUKL010000037.1 GCA_944321195.1 uncultured Alistipes sp. | reverse complement strand
TCGTGGACAACGCGGCGATGCAGATCATCCGCCAGCCGACGCATTTCGACGTGATCGTCACGGAGAACATGTTCGGGGACATCCTGACCGACGAGGCGAGTGTCATCAGCGGGTCGCTGGGGATGCTATCGTCGGCGAGTGTCGGGGCTGATGTGGCCCTGTTCGAGCCGATCCACGGATCGTATCCGCAGGCTGCGGGGAGGAACATCGCCAATCCGATGGCGACGATCCTCTCGGCGGCGATGCTGCTCGAACACCTGGGTCTCGACGCCGAGGGCCGTGCGGTCCGCGATGCGGTGAATGCGGCGCTTGCCGCGGGGATTGTCACCGAGGATCTGGCGGCTCCCGAAGCGCGGCGCTATACGACCTCGGAGGTGGGCGACTACGTCGCGGCGCACGTGTAGCGGGCCAACGGCCCCGGACCGCCCGGACCGCCCGGACCGCCCGAACTGCCTTTTTGCGTCCGTTTTTTCCGCTCCTTTCCGGCAACCGGCCGGAGCCCGGAATCATCCTCTTGTGCAGACCGTTTTCGCGGTCTGCATTTTTTGTACTATCTTTGCAGTCGGAAAAACGGCGGCCCGGCGACCGACCATCACGGGCTGCAGATACTCGACAAGAGACATGGCAGGATCGAATTTCGTGGATTACGTCAAGATTTTCGCCCGTTCGGGGCACGGCGGAGCGGGCTCGGCATACTTCCGTCGTGAGAAGTTCGTGGCCTTCGGGGGTCCGGACGGCGGCGACGGCGGCAAGGGGGGCAGCATTGTGCTGGTGGGCGACAAACAGTATTGGACGCTGATCCACCTGAAATACCAGCGCCACCAGTTCGCCGAAGATGGCGAGAACGGCTCCGGGGCGCGCTCTTCGGGCAAGGATGCGAAGGACATCGTGATTCCGGTGCCGCTGGGCACGGTGGCTCGGCGCGTGGTGGAGTTGGAGGACGGCACGACGGCGCTCGAACCGGTAGGGGAGGTGACCGAAGACGGTGAACGCCTCGTCCTGTTGAAAGGGGGCCGTGGCGGCCTCGGAAACTGTCATTTCAAGCGCGCCACTAACCAGACCCCGCGCTACGCCCAGCCGGGCGAGGAGGGCGACGAAGGGGCCTTCGTGCTGGAGTTGAAGGTGCTGGCGGACGTCGGGCTGGTGGGGTTCCCGAATGCGGGGAAATCGACCCTGCTGTCGGTGGTCTCGGCCGCGAAGCCCAAGATTGCGAACTACGCCTTCACGACGCTGGAGCCGAACCTGGGGATCGTCGAGGTGCGCGACCACAAGTCGTTCGTGATGGCCGACATCCCGGGCATCATCGAGGGTGCGCATGAGGGCCGGGGGCTTGGAACGCGCTTTCTGCGGCATATCGAACGCAATTCGGTGTTGCTGTTCATGATTCCGGCCGACAGCGGGAATATCCGCCGGGACTATGAGATCCTGCTCGGCGAGCTGACGCAGTACAACCCGGAACTGCTGGACAAGGAACGGCTGCTGGCCATTACGAAATGCGACATGCTGGATGACGAATTGATGGACGAGATGCGGTCGCACCTGCCGGAGGGTGTCCCGTCGGTTTTCATCTCTTCGGTTTCGGGCCTGAATATCCAGACCCTGAAAGACATGCTTTGGGAGGCGCTGCAACGGTAGCGTGACGCCCTCCCTTGCATTGAATCACACCCGGGACGGCTCTGTCCCGGGTTTTTCGTGGAGTGGGGCCGCCATGCACAACAACCCTCCCTTTTGCGTGCGCGGATGGCTGTTTTTGCCTCCGTTGCTGTTGCCGTTTTCTTTGTTTCCCCCGCCCCCCCCCGTTTCTATCGGGCGGTTGCCGCCGTCTCGTCGGAAAATACCACCTCCCGAAAGGTGACGCGCAGTGCATATTTCCCGCCGAAATAGTCGATCACTCCACCCAGCGTCCCGCTTCCTGCGGGCAGGGGTTCCTCGGCATAGTCGCAGTTTTCGAGTGTTCTCACGAGAAACCGCATTCCGTTTGCATCCATGATTTCACGTTCGGTGGTTACGGTTCGTCCGGTTTCGGGGTCGGTGTCGCACCACGGCTTCCCCGCCTCGACGAACCGGACACCTTCGAACCGCACCCGGGTGTCGATGTGCTGGCTCCCGACCTCTTCGAACGCGAGCGGAACGCTGCGGGGCATCTCGACATCCGTGCCGGGAAAATGAAAATAGCGTTCGATCTCCTCCTGCGGAATCACTCCGCTGCCGTATTCGCCGGGTTCTGTTCCGAGACCGACCTTTCCGCCGTAGTCGGTGAGCACGAGCCCGTTGCATCGCACCTCCACCAGTGCGCCGAACGGGAACCGGTCTGCCAGGTCATCCCCTTCGACGGCGACCGCAATGCCTCCGCTGTCGTCCTGGAGGATGATTTCGCGGGAGAATTCACCGTAGAGGTCATTGGCGACGACCTGCCCGCGAATGGTTGCATCCTGCGAGATCCGGAGAGCGGACCGACCGTCGCACAAGGCCTTGAGCCCGGCGATCGAAAGTTGCGACGCCTGGGGTGTTTCCTGAAATTCGGGTTCGGTTGCGGTGTTGCAGGCGGCGAGGAGCAGCAGGCTAACGGATACAATCGTTTTCATCGCGCAGTTTGAGGATGTACCGACCCTCCCCGGCCTCGTCGTACTGCAGGATTCCGACCAGGGCGACGGTTTCCGTGGGGACCTCTTTTCCCGCGAATGCGGCATAGGTACGGACATAGGTGTAGATGGTGTTTCCGGATTCATCCGAGAATTGTTTGTATCCGGCCCATGCGGAGGTCGTGATCTCTTCGGGGAGATAGCGGAGGCGGTCGATCCGCACGAGGGTTCCGCAACGTTCGGGTGTGAGTTCGGGGATCGAGAGGCGGGCGGGATCGATGGGGCAGAGGGTTTCGGAGTCGCGGGAGAGCACGTTGTCCAGTGCGGCCTTCGAGCCGATGTAGTCGGTATCGTATCCGCTACCGGGAGCGGGCGGGTTCCCTATCTGGAGGACCCCGCGGCTTTCGGCAGCGGTAAGTCCCTTCAAGTGGAGGGTCACGCGGCATCCGACCGGGAAATCGTTGTGCAGCCGGTCGATTCCGGCCATGATTTCGAGGGCTGCGCTATTCTCTTCGATGCAGATCGTGCGGTAGAAGTTTTCTGCGGCATCGGAGCTGGTGACGGTTCCGCGGACCGAGATGTCCGAGGTAATGGCAAAAGGCACGCCGAGGTACCGGCTTCTGATGTTGGCGATGGTTTCCGATACGGGCCCTGCGTTCTCCGTTTTGCCGGGAGATCCGAATCCGGAGTCATAACACGCAGCCATACAGGCTCCGGCCAGGAAGACCAGAAGCGCCGCAAGGGTTCGATGCAACAAGTTTCGGAAATTTTTCATGGAGTCTTGTTTCCCGATCACACTTTTCTCTTCCTCTTTACAGCCCGCCTTCCGGGGCAGGCATCCTTCCTCGCCTCACTTCCTCTTTACAGCCCGCCTCCCGGATCAGGCGTCCTCTCTCGTCTCTCATCTTTCACCTCTCTCACTCACTTCTCACCTCTTTCATCTCATACCTCTCACTCTCTGCACTGCCCCCCCCCTCTGCACTGCCCCCCCCCTCGGTCAGGCTTCGATTCTCGAATCCTTCAGACCGAGGAAGTAGAGGATTCCGTCGAGCCCGATGGTTGAGATGGCCTGACGAGCCGTAGCCTTGACCTTGGGTTTTGCATGGAATGCGATTCCGAGCCCTGCGAGGTTGAGCATCGGGAGGTCGTTTGCACCGTCGCCGACGGCTACGGACTGTTCGATGTTGATCGACTCGAACTGACAGAGCAGGCGGAGGAGTTCCGCCTTGCGTCGTCCGTCGACGACTTCCCCGACGTAGCGGCCTGTCAGTTTTCCGTTTTCGATTTCGAGTTCGTTTGCATATACGTAGTCGAAACCGTATTTCTGGCGGAGATAGTTTCCGAAGTAGGTGAACCCTCCGGAGAGGATTGCGGTCTTGTATCCGACGCGCTTGAGGATTGTCATCATGCGTTCGAGGCCCTCGGTAATGGGGAGGTTGTGTGCGATCTCCTCCATGACGGATTCGTCGAGGCCCTTGAGGAGCGCGACGCGGCGGGTGAAGCTTTCGCGGAAGTCGATTTCTCCACGCATGGCGCTTGCGGTGATTTCGCGGACCTGATCACCGACTCCGGCTCGTTCTGCGAGTTCGTCGATGACTTCGGTTTCGATGAGCGTGGAGTCCATGTCGAAGCAGATGAGCCGGCGGCTGCGGCGGTAAATGTCATCCTTTTGGAATGATACGTCGAGCCCGATTTCGGAGAGGTTCATGAAAGCCTCGTGCATGGCGCTTCTCTCCTGGTCGGACAGGGACCCGCGGACGGAGAGTTCGATACATGATTTTGCGGCCCGGTTGTGCTCCTTGAGGGGCATTCGGCCGGTGAGACGTTTGATAGCGTCGATATTGAGTCCGTGCTGAGTGACGACCTTGGTGACTTCGGCGATATGGCGGGCGGTAACGGTCCGTCCGAGGAGCGTAAGGATATATCTGTTTTTACCCTGTCTTCCGACCCAGTCGTTGTATTTCTCCTCGGAGATGGGCGTGAAGCGGATCATGACCCCGAGTTCCGTAGCCTTGAATAGGAGTTCCTTCATGATGTTTCCGGACTTGTCGGATGTCGTTTTGATCAGGATTCCGAGGGTGAGGGACTGGTGGATGTTCGCCTGTCCTATATCGAGGATGAATGCGTTGTATCGGGCGAGGATCTCCGTGAGAGAAGAGGTCATCCCGGGCTTGTCTTCGCCGGATATGTTTATCTGGATAATTTCGACGTTGTTCTGCATGGTTTCTCGACGGGTGTTTTTGATGTTTTGTTTAAAAAGGATAAACAAAGTTAATAAAGTTCTCTATTTTTTGGCTATTTTTGCATGATAAAATGGATTGTGGCGAGTCAAAAATGCGAATTCGGAGGCATTTTTGCAGGGCCATCCTTAAACGACAAGAATTATGTGGACACTATTTGCCGCCGATGCTCCCGCAGCACCGCTCATGCTTCCCGACAGCGTGCAGAAGGCGAACTTCGCCGAAGCGGTCAACCGCCTGATGAATCTGAATTTCGGAGAGATTCTCCACAATCTGCTGTCGGAGTCGCTGTGGATTGTCGTCAAGATCGTGATAGCCCTGGTCATCTACTACCTTGGGCGATGGATACTGCGTCGTCTGATCCGGCTGCTGGACGTAGCGATGGAGCGCCGGAACGTGGACCAGTCGTTGCGGACCTTTTCGCGGAGTTCGGTACGAGCGGTATTCATGCTGCTGCTGCTCCTGATCGTGGTATCGACGCTGGGCGTGAACGTGACGTCGCTGATTGCGGTTGCCTCGGCTGCGACGCTGGCCATCGGTATGGCGTTGAGCGGCACGGCTCAGAACTTTGCGGGCGGGGTTATGATCCTTCTGATGAAGCCCTACCGGGTCGGGGACTATATTTCGGCGCAGGGACAGTCGGGCACGGTGCGCGAGATCAAGCTCTTCTCGACGGTGATCACGACGACGGACAACCAGACCATCTATATCCCGAACAACTCGATCGCGACGGCGATCATCGACAACTATTCGACTGCGGAACTCCGGCGTGTGGACTGGACGATCGGGATCTCCTACGGCGACGACGTGGATACGGCGCGGGCGGCGGTTCTGGGGATGCTGAAGGGCGATCCCCGGATCCTTCCGGACCCGGCACCTGAGGTGTGGGTTGCGGCGTTGGCGGACAGTTCGGTGAACCTGACGGTTCGGGTATGGACACGGAACGAGGATTACTGGAACGTCTTTTTCGAATATAACGAACGCTTCTACAAGGAGCTTCCGAAGGCGGGGATCAACTTCCCGTTCCCGCAGATGGACGTGCATGTGAAGAACGAGTAACGGAGGGCCAGCCCCTCGGGACAAATAAGCAATCGAACCAAATCAAGAAGAAACTATGGAACTGAAAGAGATTCTGGCCATTTCGGGCCAACCCGGTTTGTATAAATACGTGGCGCAGTCGACGCGGGGCGTGATTGTCGAGTCGCTGTTGGACGGTCGCCGGATGAACGCCTCGGCGAATGCACGGGTAAGCGCCCTGTCGGAGATTTCGATGTTCACCGAGGGGGATGACATCGCGCTGGCGGATGTCTTCACGCGGATCTACGCACATACGGGCGGGCAGCCGGCCATCGATCCGAAGTCGAGCCCCGAGGCGTTGAAGGCGGCCTTTGCGGAGGTTCTTCCGGAGTACGACCGGGATCGGGTCCACGTATCGGACATCAAGAAGTGCTTTGCGTGGTATAACCTGCTGGTGGGCGCAGGCTTCACGGAGTTCAAGCTTCCGGCGGAAGAGCGCGCGGCCGCGGAGGAGTAGCGGGACTCGGGGGGCCGGGGCCCGGGATTACGGGTTTTCCGGGCCGCTGGATTGCTGTTTTACTGAACCAATAATAAATTGAAGACGATGGAAAAGCAACCGAAAGTGCTGGCGCTGGTTGCGCATGACAACATGAAGCGCGACCTGGCGGAGTGGGTGGACTGGAACAGCGAGAAACTGAGCTGCCACCACCTGGTGTGTACGGGAACGACGGGCAAGATGGTTGAGAAGACGCTTCGCGCTCACCATGCGGAGCACGAGGCCGCGGATGGCACGGCTCCGGAGTTGGAGATCACGCTGCTGAAGTCGGGCCCGTTGGGTGGCGACCAGCAGCTGGGGTCGATGATTGCCGACGGGAAGATCCATGCGCTGATCTTCTTCTGGGATCCGATGTCGGCGCAGCCGCACGACGTGGATGTGAAGGCCTTGCTTCGTCTGGCGACGCTTTACAACGTTCCGACGGCCGTCAACCGCTCTTCGGCGGACTTTCTGATCTCGTCTCCGCTGTTCGAGGACGAGGAGTACACCCCGGTGGTGAAGGACTACAAGGCCTACATCGAGCGGGTGCTGCGGTAAGCGGGCCTTCCGCACGAACGATCAAGAGCCGGATTCCCGAAAGGGCGTCCGGCTCTTTTGATTGGAAGTTGCCCGGTTTCTGACGCGTTGGGGCTCAGAGATCGTGGGAGAGGGGCGCCGGGACGACCCCCGAGAGGTCGTATCCGCCCCAGCGCTCGGCCACGTAGTCGAGCGTGGCGAAGAGTTCGTCGACGTCGAGCGACGTGACGAGTTTGAACCGCGTGGACTTGAAGTCGGGGAGCCCCTTGAAGTAGTTGGTGAAATGGCGCCTCATTTCGAGAATCCCGACATGGGGGCCTTTGATTTCGAGTGATTTGCGGAGGTGTTCCCTGGCGATGGCGACGCGCTCCGGGACCGACGGCTGCGGCAATACTTCGCCCGTGGCGAGGAAATGTTTGATTTCCCGGAAAATCCAGGGGCGTCCGTAGGTGGCGCGGCCGATCATGATGCCGTCGACGCCGTATCGGTCGAACATCTCGCGGGCCTTGGGCCCCGAATCTACATCTCCGTTTCCGATGATGGGGATGCGGATGGCGGGGTTGTTCCTGACGGCGCCGATGAGGGTCCAGTCGGCCTCTCCGCGGTACATCTGGGCGCGGGTGCGGCCGTGAATGGTGAGTGCTGCGATCCCGACGTCCTGGAGGCGGAGGGCAATCTCCTCGATGTTTTTCGAGTCGTTGTCCCATCCGAGGCGGGTCTTGACCGTGACGGGGGTGTGGACGGCCCGGACGATCTGCCGGGTCATTTCGACCATGAGATCGGGGTTGCGCATCATGCCGGACCCGGCTCCGCGCCCGGCGATCTTCTTGACGGGGCATCCGAAATTGATGTCGATAATATCGGGCCCGGCGGCTTCGGCCATGCGTGCGGCCTCGACCATGGGTTCGATCAGGTGGCCGTAGATCTGAATGCCGACGGGTCGTTCGGCGTCGTCGATTTCGAGTTTTTTGAGCGACTTGGCGGCGTCGCGGATCAGCCCGTCCGAGGAGATGAATTCGGTGTAGACGACATCGGCCCCGAAGCGTTTGCACATGTACCGGAACGAGGGGTCGGTGACATCCTCCATGGGCGCGAGCAGCAGGGGGCGTTCTCCGAGGTCTATGTCGGCTATCTTCATGCTTCTTTATCTTCTTCGGCGGGGACGGGGTTGTAGGCGACGAGGATCTTGTCGATGCGGGCACCGTCCATGTCGACGATTTCGAACGAGAATGCGTTCCATTCGATTTTTTCGCCTGTTTCGGGGATATGCCCGAGCAGGTCGAGGATCAGCCCGCTGACGGTGTTGTAGGCGTTGGCGGGGAAGTCGTCCTCGACGCCGAATGCGGCGAGGAAGTCATAGAACGGGCACTGCCCGTCGACGAGGGCGCTTCCGTCGTCCCGTCGGACAATATCGGGTTCTTCGCGGGGGTCCGGGAGTTCGCCGACGAGGGCTTCGAAAATATCCTTCAGGGTGATGATCCCCCGCGTGACGCCGAATTCGTCGCAGATGATTCCGTATCCGAGTTGTTCGTTGCGGAGTTGTTCGAGGGCGTTGTAGACTTCGAACTCCTCGTGGAAGAACTTCCCGGGGGTAATCAGTTTGCGTATATCGAAACCGGGGTCGGTGAGATGGAGGAAGAGGTCCTTGAGATAGACCACGCCGAGGATCTTGTCGAGGCTTCCGTCGCCGACGGGATAGCGGTTGTGCGGCGCCTGTGCGACGATGTCGTGAATCTGTTCGGGGGTCATCGAGACGTCGATCCATGCGATTTCGCTGCGGTGGGTCATGATCGACTCGACGGTACGGTCTCCGAGCGAGAAGACGCGGCCGACGATTTGCTGTTCGACCTCCTGGACTTCGCCGTCTTCGGCCCCCTCCTGGATGATGGAGCGGATTTCGGCCTCGGTGACCTTGCTTTCGGCCTCTTGAATTCCCAGCAGGCGGGTCATGGCGGCGGTGCTTTTTGCGAGGAGCCAGACGAAGGGCGAAGCGATTGCGGCGAGGAATCCCATGGGTCGGGCGACGATCTTTGCGGCGCGTTCGGCGGCATTCATGCCGATCCGTTTGGGAACGAGTTCTCCGAAGATGATGGTCAGATAGGTGACGATGATGACGATGGCGACCTGGGCGATGACGGTTGCGGTCCGGATGGGGATGCCGAGTGCGGCGAGTTGCGTACCGAACTTGGCGGCGAGGGTATCGCCGGAATAGATACCGGTAAGGATTCCGATCAGGGTGATTCCGATCTGGATGGTGGATAGGAATCGGTCGGGGTCTTTCGTGAGTTTGAGTGCTTTTCGGGCACCTTTGCTTCCCTGTCGGGCCTGCATTTCGAGGTTTGACTTCCGGGCGGAGACGAGTGCCATTTCGGACATGGCGAATACTCCGTTGAGGAGGATCAGGATGACGATGATGAGAATTTCCATGCGTAGGTGGGGGTATTTCGGAGTACAAAGATAATGCAAGTCGGGAGAAAAGCCAAAAGAAAAGGTCCGGGAGGTTGGTAATTCGTTGAAAAGCGTTAAATTTGCGGACAAAAATCAAACGGACATGAATATCGAGAATTATATTTCGGAAGCGGTTCGCGGTTCGGTCGAGTCGCTTTACGGTCCGCTCGGGGACGAGCAGTTGCAGATTCAGAAGACGCGTCGGGAGTTCGAGGGCGACTATACGCTGGTCACGTTTCCGCTGTTGCGCCGGAGCCGGAAGTCTCCGGAGGCCACGGCGACGGAGATCGGGGAGTACCTGACGGCGCATGTTCCGGAGATCGGGTCCTACAACGTGATCAAGGGTTTTCTGAACTTGTCGTTGAATCCCGCGTTCTGGGGGGCCCGTTTTTCGGAGCTGGCCGCCGACGAGCGTTACGGGGAGGCTCCGGCAACGGGCCGGACGGTGATGATCGAGTATTCCTCCCCGAACACGAACAAGCCTTTGCACCTGGGCCATATCCGCAACAACCTGCTGGGCTACTCGGTCGCGCAGATCCTGCAGGCGAACGGCCACCGGGTGATCAAGGCGAACCTGGTGAACGACCGTGGGATCCACATCTGCAAGTCGATGCTGGCGTGGAAGCTCTACGGCGGGGGTGAGACCCCCGAATCGTCGGGCATGAAGGGCGATCACCTCGTGGGCAAATACTACGTGGAGTTCGACAAGCACTACAAGGCGCAGATCAGGGAGCTGATGGCCGCGGGGCAGTCGGAGGAGGAGGCGAAGAAGAACGCCCCGATCATGCGCGAGGCGCAGGAGATGCTGCGGCGGTGGGAGGCGAAGGACCCGGAGGTCTACTCGCTGTGGGAGACGATGAACGGCTGGGTCTACGCGGGTTTCGACGTGACGTACAAGGCGCTGGGCGTGGACTTCGACAAGGTCTACTACGAGTCGCAGACCTACCTGCTGGGCAAGTCGCTCGTGGAGGAGGGCTTGAAGAAGGGGGTCTTCTATCGGCGTCCGGACAACTCGGTGTGGATCGACCTGACGGGCGACGGCCTGGACGAGAAGCTGCTGTTGCGCGGCGACGGGACGTCGGTCTATATGACGCAGGACCTGGGTACGGCCTACCGCCGCTTCGAGGACAACAAACTCGACGACATGATCTACGTCGTGGGCAACGAGCAGAACTACCATTTCCAGGTGCTGAAACTCGTGCTGAAGAAACTGGGCTATGCCGAGTGGAGCGACCACATCACGCACCTGTCATACGGTATGGTGGAGCTTCCGGAGGGTAAGATGAAGTCGCGCGAGGGCACGGTGGTGGATGCCGACGATCTGATCGCCGCCATGGTGCAGACAGCGCGGGAGATGTCAGCCGAGCTGGGCAAGCTGGACGGCTGTACGGAGGCGGAGGCCGATGCTGTTTCGACGATGGTCGGACTGGGCGCGCTGAAATACTTCATATTGAAGGTGGACCCGAAGAAGACGATGCTGTTCGACCCGCGCGAATCGATCGACTTCAACGGCAATACGGGCCCGTTCATCCAGTATACGCACGCGCGAATCTGCTCGGTGCTTCGGAAGGCCGCGGAGAGCGGGGTTGAGGCGGCGAAGGGGATTGGCGCGGATATTCCGCTGCTTGCGGAGGAGATCGACCTGATCAAGCAGTTGACGGAGTACCCGGCGACGGTGAAGGCGGCGGGCGACAACTTTGCTCCTTCGATCATCGGGGCCTACGTCTACGACCTTGCGAAGCAGTTCAACGGCTACTACCACGACCATTCGATCCTGCGGGAGGAGAATGAGGCGGTTCGGTCGATGCGGCTGGCCCTGGCGCAGCAGGTTGCGCGTGTGATCCGCAAGGGCATGTCGCTGCTGGGCATCGAGGTCCCGGAGCGGATGTAGAGCGACACAAGAAGGGCACAGATGTTCTGCGAACTGCCCGATACGGAAAGCGGAGCCTCATATAGGAGGCTCCGCTTTCCGTTTTTATTGGATATGCAATGTCAGTTCAGAGGGATCAGATTGATGATTTTATTGCTGGATTCCTTCTCGTTGATGATCGAAATCCGGCCCTCGGTCGATACTTCACCGATCACGACCTTTCCGTCCTCATAGCGAAGCGCCGTAAATATCAGCCGTTTATTTGCTGCATCCGCAGTCATTTCATAAAGCTCGTATTCGTTATAGGGGAAGATGTAAGACGTTTTCTGGATCGAATAATCATCCAGATTGATTGAATACATGGCGTCATTCGTAAAACTGATATTTGATTCAGGGATGGTTTTGTCGATATAATCAAATATTATATAATCAAGTAAAGTTTGGTAATCGACCAGATTCCCGCCGTCATAGTAGGGTTGATCTGCCGGATAAGTCTTTTTTGCGGTAACTTTCGTTCCGTCAAACTCGTAAAGTTTATCGGCAACTCTTTCCAAACTTCCATCTTCACCATCTTCCGTAATGCCTGTCACGAACAAATCGACACCACTTTTCCCATTTATCATGTGACAGTAGAACCTCTCATTGGAAGGATTTTCAAATTGGCAGACTGGTGTTTTTTCGATGTTGTCGACAGCTTTGGGCGTTATTCTGTAAAGCCAATTTTCACTATTCTCAAAGACGTAGAAATTGCCATCTGTGGTAATAAAAGGCTCTAAACCGCCGTATGGGACAATGCTTCCATTGGGAAGCTTGAATTTGGAAGTTTCATACTGGTAATAGATAATACCATCCTTATTGACCAGACAGCCTCCACATTTTTGGCCCTCCGGTAATACGGATTCCCAAGTAAAATTTTGAGGATTCAATCTGTAAAGTTCGTAGTCATGTGTAATGAAATACAACATGCCATCAGCCCCCTCTGAATACGGGACAACAGAAGAACTTTGAAGCAATGAAATATTAGGAAACAGATATAATTTTTCCGTTTTCAGATCGGCGATCATCCTGGAATATAAGGCGGGCTCGATCAACAGGAGATTCTTGGTAAGTCTTTCGATATTATCCCATTTCTCCCGGAGGAAATATGAATACACTTTTTTATTTAAAGGAATTCAAAGATACTCAAAAATTATCGTTAACCAAAAAACAGGTTGAAAAAACTTTGATTGCACAAGTTTTTTGTGGGATGAAACTTGTGAAAAGGGGAAGTCGTTAACCAACACTCTACAGAGGTGAAAATCATCGCACTGACGTACTGTGGCATGTGCTGTAGATGTGGCAACTGCCGCAACGGCCACATGAGCAAGCATGTTCAGACATCGATGAGAGAAGTGACCATAAACACTCTTACGGATCTCCAGAACAGAGGAGTTCACAATCATCGAAGAAGAGATACGATAGAACTCAGAGAGCAAGGAAAACGAATTAAAAGAACCTCAAGCGGAAGGGGCATTGTCTATACCCCCCCCCAATACCTCGGTTGAATCGATCCCTTGTGAGCAGGTTTTGGACACGGATTCTTCCGAGTCCGACGTACAGATATGTCCTTATCAGATTGCATAGCTGGAATATACGCCGATAACATCGGATGACTTTGCACAAGGTTATTATGACTCACAAGTGATGGATAAAGTACGGTCTGTTATAACAAAAGAGGTCCTGTCAGTCGAGCGTAGCTTTGTAAACGAGTACTGAATTCTTTTGCTATTGCTATCGCACACATGGGTACTCGGCTTGCGGCTCATATGGATTATTTTTTGAAACAAATGAACCTTCGAACTACGAGGAAAAGAACCACTCTCTATTGGAACGAAGATCAGTATCCGGAATCAAACAATCTTCAATCAATCTTTAAGACAAACCATGCAAAAAAACGTTCCTGGGGGGTGTGACGTTTTTGTTTCGGCTGTTTCCGCCTTCAGCCGTGATGCGGGGAGCGGACTCGGAGCGGAGTCAATTGCTTGTATAACAACGGCCCGCAGCCTTTGAAGGTTGCGGGCCGTCTTTTCCGAAGGAGGTACCTCTGCCCCGCCTTCACCCAGTCGTTTTTTATTCGGGTCGAAGAGGTGGATTGTAAAAACCATGGCGGAGCCGTTCATGGAATGGCGGTTCGTCCGTATGCGGGTCAGTTTCCTCCGGAGACCACGATGAGCGCCAATCCCAGGATGAACAGCACGAACATTCCAGTCAGGAGCCGATGGACCTTGGGGCCGGTACCTTTGAACTCCTTCCAGACAAATACGCCCCACAATGCTGCAATCATGGGTGCCCCCTGTCCCAGTGCATAAGAGACAGCAGCTCCGGCTTTCCCGGCCGCAATGTAGCTGAACAATGTTCCCAGAGCCCAGATGCATCCGCCCAGGATTCCGACCAGATGGGTGGAGAAACTGCCCCGAAAATAACTCCCATAAGCGACCGGTTCTCCGGAGAACGGATATTTCATCACCAGTGTATTGAATACGAAATTGCTCAGGAAAACACCGACGGAGAAGAGGACAAAGGCACTGTACGGAGTTGCCAGTCCGGCTTTCGGTGCCGCGAAGTTTGTCAGATCCATGGCATCTGCCACGAAACGATAGAAAAACGACATTAAAATACCTGCCAACAACGCCAGGATCAGCCCTTTACTTTTTGAATGGCGATCGACACCGTCCTGATTGTGTTTCGAGGCAATGCCATTGCAGACAACGGCCAAGACGACAAGGAGAACGCCCGCAAAGAGGAATACGGGATCACCTTTCGGGGCTCCGATGTAATTGATGATAACCCCCAACACCAGTGCGATTCCCACACCCAGCGGGAAGGCCACGGCCATGCCGGCCAAAGACACGGATGCCGAAAGCAGGATGTTCGAGGCGTTAAAAATCACACCGCCCAGGATGGCACTGCCCATTTTCCCGGGATCGATCTGTCCGATATCGGTCAAAAAACTGCGTCCTTCCGTTCCGACGCTGCCGAGCGTAAAGGCCGCAAGGAGCGAGAAAATTAACATTCCAATCGTGTAATCCCAATAGTAAAGTTCATAGCGCCAGGTATTGGCAGCCAGTTTCTGCGTATTCCCCCAGGACCCCCAGCACAACATCGTCACGATGCAAAACACGACGGCCAGCGGATAACTTTCTACGATAAACATATCTTTCTCGGTTTTAATTCATTTTAAATCGACTTCCCCGTGCAAACCTCAATCAGGCGGGTTGTTGCCGCCGGGATCTGCTCTTCGGAAAGGGTCAGATAACGATGGCGCCCTTCAGGGTCCGGAGTAAACCGACTGTATCCCTCCTCGGTGATGGTGATCCGTCCGGATTCGGACGTATCGAAGGAACCTTGCTCCGGTTCAATAGCATACAATACCGCCGTCAGATCCCAAGTTTCCCGGTCGTATGGCATGGGCAGATAAGTCTTGTATGAGATACACAACGGAGCGGTTTCCCCTCCGAAATCTCGAAGGACGCTCTCGGCCGGATAATGAATGCGGGCCCCGACCTCCCATCCGCTTGCGATCAACGGTGTCGGCCATTCCGAGAAGAGGATCCGGGAGGCGTTCAGATCTTGCAGAATATTCCATTCCGGGTTGTTGAAGGTGGCGTCGTTGTAGGTGCCGCCCATCAACGAAAGCAGTTTCACCTTCCGGGCAACCAGTTCCTGCCCGGTCATTGGAGAGATCTCGTCGCCTGGCGACTGCAAAAGCCGCGCGACGTTGGTGTAGGGCCCCACCGCGATGAACACCACCGAAGCGTCTTCGGCCTCGGCCAGCAACCGCCGGTAGAGTTTGTACCCCTCGGGGATACTGTCCGCAAAACTCCGTGCCGGCACAAGAACCGGTTTTCCGGAGATGAGCGTGTCGAGCGTCCGGTCGATGTAGTTTCCAGCTTCCGGATAGGGGTTGACCCCTTCATAAACATACCCCAGCGGGATGTCGGGTTCGCCATTGTAACGGCAATAGGCATCTATGTACTCTATCGAACGGGGATACATCTTTCCGATTCCGATACCCCGAAGTTCTATCTTGCCGGCCTTGTGGTAATTCAACAGCATTTGCAGGGCCAGGACATCGTCAATGTCGTTTCCCGGATCCGTGTCGAAGATTACGGGAACGGGAGCCGGATGTTGCGGCTGGTCGGAACAGCCCGTCCATGCAAACGACAGGCCGATCAACAGGAACAATACGATCGATTTCATGTTTTTTCTGTTTGGGCTCTTTCCGAATGAAGGTTCTCCATCCGGAAAGAGCATTTATATCTGTTTATTATTCTACCTGCGGCATGTCCTCCACCGCAATCATCTTGAACTCGTAATACTTGTCACCCAAGGCCTGGTAGTTCACGAAATCCGGGCGTCCGTCCGCACCGCAGCAGTAGAACGAATAGACCCCGATGCGGGTTCCATTGTCGGTCACGGTCAGACAACTGCTCATCAGATCGGGCGATGGATTGGGATGGCTGTCCCACAAGGCAAAGAAGTGTACGAAACGGACATCTCCCGTGCTGTTCACATCCATGAACCATCCATCCCACGGGTCGGCGCCCATTGCCCCCGTCACCGGATCCACCGGATTGTTGGGCCAGGCCATTCCGGTCCATTGCAGGACGCTGTGCGTGGCGACATTATAGAAATTATAATACTCCAGAACAGGAACCGGTCCATAGCCGAAATGGTACCCGTTGCGGAACATTTGCTTTTCGCTTCCGTCCCAGGTTTCGACCTTATAGGGAGCCGTCGTATTCTCGACGTCGGCTGCTACGACTTTGTTCAGGTCATCCTTCAGGCAAATGACATAATCCTTGCCCTCCCGCCATTTGAAGCGGTTCCCGTAATCACTCATGACGGCCGTCAACGTAAACTGAGTGGTGTAGGTTCCTTCCGCATAGGTCAGCGTATGCTTGATGAGCTTGGTGCCGGGCGTTGCCACGGAATAGTCCAACTGGCCCGTGGTCGAGATCTCTTTGCCGTCGACCGTCCACGATTGGGTTCCCGTAATATTATCGTCGAGTTTGGCCGTAATCCGGACCATTTCGCCGATACTGCGTTCGAAGGAGCGCTGATCGGTCGAGAAGGTGATTCCCGGATTGGTACCCTGGGATACAATGACCGTAAAGCTGTGCCGATCGGCTCCGTATCCGTTCAGTGCGGAATAGACCACCTCGAACGTTCCCGCTTCCGGGAATGAATATTCCAGACGGGCCTCTTTTCCGATGACCACATCGCCGATCCGCCATTCATGTTGGACGTTATATCCTTGGGTGACGGTGGCTTCGAGGACGAACAGGGCCCCTGTCTTTGCCTCAAACGTGGTTTGGTCCGACGACAGAACGGCCTTGGGCGGGATGGTGTGCCCCGGAATATCGAGATCATCTTTTTCCGAACATGCGGCCGTTGACAGCAGCAGGCAGAGAACAAACACCTTCGGGATAAACTGTTGAAACGTTTTCATAGGTTAGGTTCATTAGAAATTTCGATTCTTGACTAAAAACTCTTCTACTTCACTCCGGTTCGGGATGGAGGGTTGTGCCCCGCGTCGCATCACGCTGAGGGCCGAAGCAGCGCTGGCAAAGCGCAAGGTATCAGCGGTAATTTCGGCTCCGCGGGCCTCTACGGCCAATGCTCCGCAGAAAACATCTCCTGCGGCGGTCGTATCTACGGCCTCGACCCGGAATGCCGGGATGGTCAGACTCCCGGATGCCCGATACAGGTAACAGCCCTGGCGACCCAGGGTTATGACGATTTGCCGGGCCCCGGCCTGATGTAGCCGTTCGGCGACTTTTTCCAGCGGATATTCATCCAGGGAGAGTCCGCTGACCAACGAGGCTTCCGAGCGATTTACGACCAGGATGTCAATGGCCGACATCAGATCCGGATCGATTCGGCAGGCCGGTGCGGGGTTCAGCAAAACGGGAACGCCCCTACGTTGAGCCGCAAAGGTTGCTTCCCGAATCGTCGCATAGGGAATTTCGGCCTGCAGCACCAGCATTCCAGCGCCCGAGAGTACCGATTCCCGTGATTTGAGAACCTCGGGGGTCAATGAATAATTGGCACCCGGAGCTACGGCAATGGAGTTTTCGCCGCTTTGATCGACCAGAATCAGGGCAGTTCCGGTTGCCTTATCCGGGTCCGTAAAGATGTGTGAGACATCGATTCCTTCCGAAGCGAAATGCTCCAGCATGGCACGGCCCGAGAGGTCATCGCCCAGGGCCGCCACCAGGACGACGTCGCCTCCCAACCGGGCTGCGGCTACGGCCTGATTGGCTCCTTTGCCGCCGAAGGCCTGCATGAAACGTGCACCTCCGACGGTTTCTCCGGGCCGCGGCATCCGCTCCACGACCGAAATCAGATCCATATTGGAACTTCCGATGACAACTGTTTTCATGACTTCGTATTTTTGAGTTCGAATTCATATTCTCCGGGCCACAGCGATTGCGGTTTTTGTCCCGGCAACCGCAATGTCGCGCGCGTATTGGGCGGGATCAGGAAGCGATACACCATCTTTATTTCATTATTCCTATTTTATTGTCATAGAACGGATTTGATTTTGAAGGAGAGTAAATTGTCATGGTCGGATTCACCGTGTATGATGTCATTGAATTAAAAGTCGAGCTGGTTTTCGAGCTGA
>CALUKL010000036.1 GCA_944321195.1 uncultured Alistipes sp. | reverse complement strand
CTAACCGTGATGGATTTCCCCCCCCCTTGGGCTAAGGCGGGAAATGCACACAACAGGAAAGCGAATTTCAGGAGTAAAGATTTTGTTTTTTGCATGGTGAAATTCTTTCTGTCGGTGCAAAAGAAGGGATTATAAATGATTAAAACAAGTTTGTATGTGGCGCGGAGTGTAAGTTGCGGGGTTTCGGATGTCATCCGGTGGTGTTTTTCAAATAATTTAAAATACTTATTTTCAGCATTTTGTGTTAAAGTAACGATTTGTAACCAAAAAGGGCGAAAAAAAATAAAAAATATTTTTATAAATTTCTGAAAACAGGAAAAATCGGGGAATTGCAGAGAAAATCGGATTACTCCCGTGTCTTGCCGTTTTTCTCGTTTTAGGGTCCGTAATATACGAAAAATGGCCTTATATGCACGTTAAACAGGAGTTTCGGGGTTGGGGAGGCGATGGGTTCCGCTCCGGAACAGGGTATTTGGCTCTTGATTTGGGCGTATTGTGTCGATCGCATGAATTGAGGGTACCGAAAGTTACGGATTGTAATCAAATTCGGAAATATTGCTATCGATACGAAATTTTCCATCCTGTTTTTTCGGGTCGGTTTCCGCGATTTTTTCAGGCCGGTTCCCGGCCGGTTTCCGCGTCCCTTTTCGAGGGCTTCCGATCTCCCTTCCGACAGCCTTCCTGCATCTCTTTCCGACCCGCTTTCCGGGGCGTTTTCGGGCCGTTTTTTCCCGCTTTCCGATGCACTCACTCTTCCTCCCCCCCCCGCAGCGGAGGGGCGGATCTCAACGGATCAGTCCGGCCTCGTAATAGATGATGATCTGCTCGATCATTCGGTCCTCGCCCTCCTTGTCGTACTGGGACTTGAGGTCCTGGCCGAATATTTTGGAGATCCCCTGCCAAAATCCGGCGACGAATCCGCCCCGGAACTCCTTGAGGACCTCGTAGGCGGTGTATTCGGTTTCGCGGTCGATGAGTTTGAGCAGGACGCGGCCTTCGGTTCGGGTCATGCGTTTTGCGACGGGGGTGTACTCCTCCTTGATTTCGTGATAGACCTGTTTGATATACTCTTTCTGTGCCTTTTTGGTCGGGAGCCGGCAGAGTTCCTCCTCCATGGTTGCCATCTTTGCGCGGGCGATTTTGGCGATGGGGTATACCTTTTTCACGGCGTTGACGAGCCTTCGGTAACGCCTCAGGTCGACGGGACGGCTGAAGACGTAGACGGGGAGAACATGCACCAGGGGTATGGAATCCCCGTTCTGGACCTCCCATTCCTGATGCCAGAATCCGCGGCCGCCCTGCGCCGACACTTCGGAGCGTGCGGCACAGAGTGCGAGCAGGAGGAGTATCCATTTTTTCATGAGCGATTAATTTTTCCTATTTTTGTCCCCGGATCCGGAACAAATATAGTGATTCCGGAATCAAACGAAGAACAAAAAGGGAATATTATGTTGGAAAAAGGAGTTTCGGCGAGCTGCACCACGACGGTGACCGCCGAGAACACGGCAGCGGCGATGGGTTCTGGCGACCTGCCGGTTTTTGCGACGCCGGCGATGGTCGCGCTGATGGAACATGCGGCTTTGGAGGCTGTGGCTGCGGAGTTGCCTGAGGGTTCGACGACGGTGGGAGCCGAGTTGAACGTCACGCACCTGAAGCCTTCGGGTTTGGGCACGGAGATTACGGCCACGGCGATACTGACGGCGGTCGAGGGTCGGAAACTGACCTTCAACGTCGGGGCCCGGGATGTCGGGGGGATGATCGGCGAGGGCACCCACGTGCGCTACATCGTGGATCGGGCGAAGTTCCTGGCGAAACTGGGCTGATTGTCGGCCGGCTGTCGGGGCGGGGCTCCGCAGTCGGGTGAAAAGGGCTTTGCCGCACGGTTTTTTTGGGAAGCGGGGTTTGGATTTGTAGAATTTTCATTATCTTTGTCCCGCTTTCGAGCATGAGTTTGAGCTGTGGTGTAATGGTAACACAGCAGATTTTGGTTCTGTCGTTCTGGGTTCGAATCCCGGCAGCTCAACGGTACCGCACTGATTGTCAGTGCGGTATATTTTTTGTTGTATGGGATGTTTGCCCGGCACTGCGGCACCGGGCGGGTTTTCCGGCTTTGGATTTCAACGGTTGTTTTTCAGGGCCCGGGCCAGCTGATCGGGGCAGGAGGTGCCTTTTCCGTGGCAGTCGATTCCTTCGAGGCGTGCGATAGCCTCTTCGACCTTCATGCCGCGCACGAGGGCGGCCACGCCCTGCGTATTTCCGTGACAGCCGCCCGTGAATGCGACTTTGCGGATGATTCCGTCTTCGATGTCGATATCGATCTGCCGGGAGCAGGTTCCCTGACAGTGGTGGGTTATTTTCTGCACCATGGTGTTTTTCGTGTTTGTTTCGGAGTGCAAATATACGAAAGCGAATTGTTTCGGCAATCGGATAAAATCGCTATCTTTGTCGTTGCGAACACAAAAAATCTTTTAGGCATTATGAAAATCATGGGAATTGCGGCCGCAGCATTGCTCTTTACGGCGTGTTGCAGCCAACCGGAATCGACGGTGCGTCTGTTCGATGCGCAGGCCTTCACCGCGACGGTGGAGGGGAAACCGGTCACGCTCTACACGCTTCGGAACGGGGATCTGACGATGCAGGTCACGAACTTCGGAGCGCGGGTCGTGTCGCTCTGGACGCCCGACCGGAACGGTGTGGCGGAGGATGTGGTTCTGGGTTACGAGTCGATCGACCGCTACCTGGACAATGGCGGCGAACGTTTCCTGGGAGCGGCTCTGGGGCGCTACGCCAACCGCATAGCAGGCGGTCACTTCACGCTCGACGGCAAGGAGTACACGCTTCCGCAGAACGACAACGGGCAGACGCTGCACGGCGGTTTGAAGGGCTTCGACAGCGTGGTTTGGGATGTGGAGTCGGCCACCGACACGACGATCGTCTTCCGCTACCGTTCGGCCGATGGCGAGGAGGGTTTCCCGGGGAACCTGGACGTTACGATGACCTACACGCTGACTCCGGCGAACGAGTTCCGCATCGACTACCGTGCGGAGACGGATGCCCCGACGGTGGTGAACCTGTCGCACCACTCGTTCTTCAACCTCAAGGGCGAGGGTAACGGGACGATTCTCGACAACGAACTGTGGATCAAGGCGGATTCGACGACTCCGGTCGACGGGGTCCTGATTCCGACGGGCGAACTGGCTCCGGTAGAGGGTACGCCGTTCGATTTCCGCCAGCCGACGGTGATCGGGGCCCGGATCGAGAGCGACAACGAGCAGTTGAAGAACGGCCACGGTTACGACCACAACTGGGTGCTGAGCCGCGAAGGCGATGGGGTTGAGCTGGTAGCTTCGCTTTACGAGCCGACGACGGGCCGCGTGATGGAGGTACTGACCGACCAGCCGGGACTTCAGTTCTACAGCGGAAACTTCTTCAACGGCAAGAGCATCGGCAAGTACGGACGTCCGCAGTCCTACCGGGAGTCGGTAGCGCTGGAAACGCAGCACTTCCCCGACAGCCCGAACCATGAGAACTTCCCGACGACGCGCCTCAATCCGGGCGAGATCTACACGCATACGTGCATTTACCGCTTCTCGGCGCGTTGAATTGCTGCCGGGAGGGACGAAAAAGGGCTGCAGGAATTCCTGCAGCCCTTTTTGTACGTGGTATTTTTCGTGGTTTTGGTGCGACCCGTTTTCCGGATGCTTCCGCCTGCCGTTTTTCGGATGGCCGCCTCCTGTTCTCGGATGCCCTCCCGTTTCCCGGTTGGCCGCTTTCCGTTTTCCGGGTGCTTCCGCCTGCCGTTTTTCGGATGGCCGCCTCCTGTTCACGGATGCCCTCCCGTTTCCCGGCCGGTTCGGATCGCTCCTTCCGACGATTGACTACTGGCGCTGGAGATCCGAATTGTCGGCCACGACCATGTTCTTGTCGATGCGGAGGGTAACGTTGCTGTCGACCTCGATGAGCAGCGAAGTCTCCTTGACCTCCTTGACGACGCCGTAGATACCTCCTGCGGTGATGATCTTGTCACCCTTTTTGAGTCCGTCGCGGAAGGCCTGCATCTGCTTGCGGCGCTTGGCTTCGGGACGCCACATGAAGAGCCAGAGGACGAGCACCATCAGGGCGATCATGATGATGAAACTGTACTGCTGCATGAAACCCGGCTGGGGTTCTGTGGGAGCAGCCGCGGAAGCGGCCTGAAGGAAATTGATCATAATTTATTCTGTTTTTGGTAAAAAATTCGGGTGTTTGGAAAAGTTAACGCGACAAAGATAGAAAATATTGTCGAAAAAACAAGGATTTAATCGACATCGGCCTCGATGAGGAGCCGCAGGGGCTTCGGGGCTCCGGCGAGGATCAGGTCGAGGTTCTTGAGTTGCCAGCCGTATTGGCCTCGGGAGTCGAAGGTGATCTCCATTTTCCGGGATTCGCCGGGTGCAAGGGGCTGCTTGTCAACATCGAGCGACGTGCATCCGCAACTGCGCCGCACGGAGAGGATGACGACGGGTTTTGCGGAAGCGTTCTCGATCCAGGCCCGCTGGACGGCAATCTCCCCGGAGCCGAGGTGCCCGAAACGGATGGTGTCCGTTCCTCCGTGGCGGATTGTCGAGTCCGTGATGGCGATGGTCCGGCCCTTTTGGGCGGTGGATTCGACGGGCCGCGGGGCACGGCCTCCGCAGGCCGTCAGGAGCGCAAGGAGCACTCCCGCAAGGCTTCCGGGGGTGGTGAATCGGCAGAGTCGGCGACGGGACATCGGGATCGGGGTCAGATGAGTCCGCGTCCGGCCTTTTTGATGCGCCCCTCTTCGGTGAGCGAGGCGACGATCTTGTCCAGCACGCCGTTGATGAAGGTGCTGCTGCCGGGGGTGGAGTAGTATTTCGAGATCTCGATCCACTCGTCGAGGGTCACCTTTACGGGAATCGAGGGGAAGGAGGTCAGCTCGGCCATGGCCGTCCCGATGATCAGGTTGTCCATGAAGACGATGCGCTCGACATCCCAGTTTGCGGTGAATTTTTCGATATAGTCCTGATAGGCGTTGTAGTTGATCAGGGCCTTTTCGAAGAGCGTCTTGACGAATTCGGGGTCCTCTTCGCTCTTGAACTTGGCGGGGACGCGGAGCTCGGTGTGCGAGGCGCGGAGTCCGGAGAGGGTTCGCATGATCATCATGATGACGTAGGGGAGGTCGTCGCACCAGAGTACGGAGATCTCTTCGAGGACGTCGTCCAGGGCGTCGCAGTTCTGGAGCTCCTTGAAGAAGGACTCCAGGAGGCGTTTGTCCTCGTCGAAGGATCGTTCTTCGCGGAGCATGTACTCCTTGTAATAGTCGCTGTCGAGGAGTTGCGTGTAGAGGGTCCGGATCAGTTCGGGGTAGCGTTGCCAGCCGAGTTTTCGGGCCGCGATGCGGTCGTTGACGGCGTCGGAGTTGGCAATGATACGGATCACGGCGTTGTCGACGAACTTGGTGTTGGGGTTGAGATCCTCGTGCGTGGGGAGTTTTTTCTGTTTGGCGAGCTCCTGCCGCTGTTCGGCGTAGCGGGCGACCTCGACGGGGAGAGTGATAATCTGGAAATAGAGGTCGTAGGCCTTGTCTACGGAGGCCATCAGCGTTTTTTCCGAAGCCATCATGTTGTCGGCGCCGGATTTGAGATGGGCGAACAGCGCCTTGATGACCTTGATGCGGAGTAATCTTCTGCTCAACATAGTTAGAACGATTTTTTCGGGCGCAAAGGTAGTGAAAAGGGTGTAAAAAATGAAAAAAAGAGGAATTAAAAAATTTCGGGACTTTCTCCGGGTGC
Organism: uncultured Alistipes sp.; assembly: GCA_944321195.1. Taxonomy (GTDB): domain Bacteria; phylum Bacteroidota; class Bacteroidia; order Bacteroidales; family Rikenellaceae; genus Alistipes. The sequence continues at coordinate 12,243 of CALUKL010000036.1, read as the reverse complement.
TTTTCGCGTGGTCGAAACGGATGATTTTGGGGACCCGGGTGTCGATCTTCGCATTAAAATTTCTAATTTTGCAACCGTATGGAACAACAGACGGAAAAACAGGGCTTCGACGTGATTGTCGTCGGGGCGGGAGCTGCGGGCCTGATGGCTGCCGGGACGGCGGCCCGGCAGGGGCGCCGGGTCCTGCTGCTGGAAAAGATGGAGAAATCGGGCCGGAAGGTCCGCATTACGGGCAAGGGACGCTGCAACGTTACGAATGCGCGGCCGGCGGAGGAGTTCGCCTCGCAGGTTCGCACCAACGCGGCGTTCTTCGCGCCGGCCTTTGCGGGGTTCGATAACCGGGCTACGATCCGCTTTTTCGAACGGCGGGGTGTGAAGTTGGAGATCGAACGCGGCGAGCGGGTCTTCCCGAAGAGCGGCAAGGCGTGGGACATCGCCAACGCCCTGCTGGACTACTGCGTCGAGAATGGCGTCGAGATCCGCTACGATACGCGCGTGACGGGGATCCTGACCCTCGGGGGGCGGGTTTTCGGCGTGAAATACATCAACAGGCGGGGCTTCGAGCGCAAGGAGGAGTGCCCGGCGGTGATTCTGGCCACGGGTGGGGTTTCGTACCCGGCGACGGGTTCGACGGGCGACGGCTATGCGTTTGCCGCCGACCTGGGCCACACGATCGAACCGCTGCGTCCGTCGCTGACGCCGCTGGTGACGTCGCACCCGCAGGCCCGCTACCTGCACAAACTGCTGCTGCGCAACATCCGTGCGACGCTCTATATCGACAACGAGCCGGTTCGCGAGGAGTTCGGCGAACTGGGCTTCTCGGAGCGGGGGATCGAGGGAGCCGTGGCGCTGCGCATGAGCCGCGATGCGGTCGACGCGCTGATCGACGGGCACCGGGTGAAGCTGGTCGTGGACCTGAAACCGGCCCTGAGCGAAGAGGTCCTGCGGGAGCGGATCGCCCGGGAGCGGGCGGAGCTGGCCCCGACGGAGTTCTTCGGGGAGCTGCTGCGCAAACTGGTCCCGCAGCCGCTGGTGATGCCCTTGGCTCACGAGATCGACGTCCATGGAAAGACCTACCAGTCGAAGATCACCGACGGGCAGATTACGCGGCTGATCCGCACGCTCAAGGGGCTGACCTTCCCCATTACGGACTATGCGCCGTTCGAATATGCCGTGACGACGGCCGGGGGCGTTCGATGCGACGAGGTGAACCCCGAGACGCTCGAATCGCTGAAGGTTCCGGGACTCTACCTGGCGGGCGAGGTGCTGGACCTCGACGCCAATACGGGGGGCTACAACCTCCAGATCGCCTTTTCGACGGGCCGCCTGGCGGGGCAACTGCGCAAATCCAACCCCGAACGATGAAACTTTCCGGACACCGTTTGTCGCTGCACCTGCCGCGCCGGGTTGCCGAGTTGCACAACCGCCTGTCGCGGGCGCGCTACTTCCGGGGACACGGGGTTCACTCGCCGTTCGTCTATGCGATCGTGCGGGAGGTCTTCATGCGCCGGGAGTTGCTTGCGGGCGATCGAGGCCTCTATGAGGCCTTGCTTGCGGCGGGGGTTTCCCAACGGCGGGCCGTTCAGTTGCAGAATCTGGCGATCCATTGCGGTTATGCGACCTTCGGCCTGAATCGTGCGGATGCGGACCTGTGCATCGTCACGCGCGACCTCCCGCGTGCGGAGACGCTGTCGCTGGTGCGAGCGGCAGCCGAAGGGGGACACACGGTGGCAATATTGTCGCCTTACGACGGCCGCGAACGTCAGGCGCTGTGCGCCCAGATCGTCTCGGGACACCGCTCGACGACGGTCGACAACCGGGCCTATCTGCTGATATTCAACAACTATTTACCGAAACAACACTTCCGGATATGAAGGTATACACGAAGACGGGCGACGGGGGCGAGACCTCGCTGATCGGGGGCTCGCGGGTCCCGAAGACGGACGAACGGGTCGAGGCCTACGGCACGGTGGATGAACTGGGGGCCTTTACGGCGTTGCTGGCGGACCATCTGCGCGACGATGCGGCGTTGTCGGAGACGGTCGACGACCTGAACCGCATTCTTTCGCGGCTGATGACGGTCGAGGCGCTGCTGGCGGCCGACGAACGGGGCCGTGAGAAACTTTTGCCGCTTTCGGAGGGGAGTGTTTCGTGGCTGGAGGGCCGGATCGACGCCCTGCAGGCGACGCTGCCGGCGATCGACAAGTTCACGATCCCGGGCGGGCATCCGGCCGTTTCGCTGAGCCACGTCTGCCGGACGGTCTGCCGACGTGCGGAGCGGGCTGCGCTGCGGGCCGATGCGGCCTGCGGCACGGATGCGACGGCCCTGGTGTGGCTGAACCGGCTGTCGGATTATTTTTACGTCCTGGGCCGGATGCTGACCCGGCACTTCGGCGTTGAGGAGACGTTGTGGATTCCCTGACGGTCGCGGAGGGTCGGATTCGACCCGTATGCGGAACGCAGCCCGTGAAAGGGCTGCTTTTTTTGTATCCGGTCTTTCCGGTGGGCTGGGGGAGGAGGGAAGGGGCGGTGGAAACTCCGTTGTTCGGATGGATCGTTTTGGGGAGGTATCCGGCAGTCACAAGGGAATTTATCGGGGATTCGGGTATGAATAACCGTAAAACGTATAGGGCCATTCCGCATTTACCGTTCTATCTTTGCCGAGGATTCTGCCGTGGAACGGAAAGAGAGCCATCGGGCAGGATCCGTTTCGGGCAATCCTGAGTTTTGCAAACAACAGACAGACAAATATAGATGAAGAAAAGAGATCTTTGCTCCTTAATCGTGTTGGCGGTCTTTGCCGCCCAGGCGGGAATCGCCCGGGAGCCGGCACGCGATACCCTTGACATCGGCAAGGTAAAAGTCCATGAGATCGGGGAGGTCGTCGTGACCGGTACACGCAACGAGACGGATGTGCGTCACCTTTCGCAGACCGTATCGGTAGTGGGGCGTCCCGTGATTGAACAGAGCATGCAGCCGTCGCTCCTGCCCGTGCTGACCGAACAGGTGCCGGGACTTTTCGTCACCTCGCGCGGCGTGATGGGCTACGGCGTGTCCGACGGACAGGCTGGAACCATCTCCCTCCGTGGCCTGAGCGGAGGCAGCGCACAACTGATGGTGTTGATTGACGGGCATCCGCAGTATGCGGGTATCTTCGGGCACCCGATAGCCGATGCCTACCAGTCGCTGCTTGCCGACCGGGTGGAGGTGCTGCGCGGCCCTGCCTCCGTACTCTACGGCTCGAACGCCATGGGCGGAGTCATCAACATCGTCACCCGCAAGATGCACGAGGACGGGGTGCGCACCGACCTTCATGCCGGTTACGGCTCGTACAACACGCTGGAAACGGAGCTGACCAACCGTATCCGCAAAGGACGGTTCAACAGCGTAGTGAGCGGCTCTTACAACCGCACGGACGGGCACCGTGCCGACATGGGCTTCGAGCAATACGGCGGTTACGCCAAACTGGGCTACGACCTGACGGACAACTGGAACATGTATGCCGATGTGAACGTGACGCACTTCAACGCTTCCTATCCCGGTCCGGTGTCCGCCCCCTTGGTGGACGGCGACCAGCGCATCACACGCGGAGTGACATCCTTTGCCCTCAGCAACAACTACGAAAAGACCTCCGGCACCGTGAGCTTCTTCTATAACTGGGGCGACCACTGGATCAACGACGGATATACCCCCTCCGAGGGTGAGACGCCGCAGAATGACCGCTTCCTGTCGCATGACGACATGATGGGCGTGTCGCTCTACCAAAGCACTCAATTTTGGAAAGGGAACCGCATCACCGTAGGGTTCGACTGGTTCCGTTACGGAGGCCGGGCGTGGAACGAATATGTGAGCGGGGAGCAGGCCGGTACGACTTCCGATCTGGTGGACAAGCACGAAGACGAGCTGGCCGGATATATTGACTTCCGCCAGAATATCGTTCCCTGGCTCACCTTCAATGCCGGATTGCGCGTCGACCACCACTCGCGTGTCGGTACGGAGTGGGTTCCGCAGGCCGGACTCGCCTTTCACCTGCCGCACGCCATCGAGCTGAAGGCATCCGCCACCAAAGGCTTCCGTTATCCTATCCTGCGCGAGATGTACATGTTTCCGCCGCAGAACCCCGACCTGCAGCCGGAGTCGATGTGGAACTACGAGATTGCCCTGTCGCAGACGTTGCTGGACGGACGGTTCAAATACGGAGTAAATCTCTTCTACATCGACGGCAAAAACCTGATTGTCAACCTGCCCAATCCCAACGGAACGGGTATGCTCTACCAGAACTCCGGCACGATAGACAATACCGGCGTGGAACTTCAGGCTGCCTGCCGTATCAATAAGGAGTGGTCGGTGGACGGCAACTACAGCTTCCTGCACATGGAGAATCCCGTCATTGCCGCACCGGAGCATAAACTCTATGCCGGAGCCAATTTCACCAAAGGTCGCTGGAGCGTTTCGACAGGTCTGCAATATATTGCCGGGCTGTACACGGCCGTCGGCGACAGTCCGCAGCAGGAAGATTTTGTGCTGTGGAACCTGCGGGGCTCTTTCCGCATCTGCAAGTGGCTTGACATCTGGGTGCGTGGCGAGAACCTGCTGGCTCAGAAATATGAAATCAATGCCGGTTATCCCATGCCGCGGGCAACCGTCATGGCCGGATTGAATGTGAACTTTTAGAGCCCCTCCGCAGGATCATCCATCCGCTACAAGATCCTGCAACCGGGTCGTGTGGTTGTAAAGCCATTTTTTTGCGTTGGCCAATGCCTCCGTTTCGGGCATAAAACCGGCACTATGGTGGGATGTACTGTGGCATGTGCTGTGGATGCGGCAACTGCCCTCAGCGGGCAAAGATACTTTACATGTTATTACAAATCCCTGTAATAGGTGATATTACAGGGATTTTCGTATGTTGATGTGTCTGGAACCTGCCGGGGATGTTGCAGTGTACTTCACTCCACACACGGCAATGTCCCACGGGACAAACTGGCTTTTCCTCACGCCGCAGAGGAGAGTATTATCCTATTTCCCGAAATCGCTGTTCAGCAGGAAATGCCGTATCGGAATGACAGAGTCTATTATGTATCCGTTGACTGATGACAATACCACATTGAGGGTCAAGTCTCCATTGCTTTCTTTTACAGTCGAATGGAATTCTATGACGACATCCTTGAAATACAGAAATTTCTCAGTGTCACTGTATAACGTATGCTCTGGGCTGTATATCAGTTCGTTGAAATCTTCATAAGAGTAAGAGAAAGAGAGCTTAGTTACATGCTGGTTGAAAGAGCTCTTTATCAGTTCCTCTGCGTCAACGTTTCCTGTCAGTCTGTTTCGTATAAGTTCGGAATATTCACCTCCGTCGATTATGAGTTCTGTTGCCAGATTTTTCAACTCCCGGAATCCTTCTGCCATTATATCGAATGATGCAAGCTCCTTATCATCCGGCCCCAGCAGCCTGACAGAATAGTTGATATGCTCTCCTGTTTTCTGGGATGCCATGTACTCTGCGCGGAATCCGTCCCGTACCGTAATGAACAGGTTGAACAGATGACCCCCGCTTCCATGTTCATCTATGTAATGCAGTACTCCGCTCTGATAGTATTTGCCTGTCTCTTCGGTATTGACGCTGACGAACTGCCTGTAATATTCGTTGTGGTTGAATGGGATGGAAAGTTCCGGACTGATATGCTCCTTGTATTTGACTTTCATGAACAGTACGTTTTTCCCTGTATCGTACCGTATGTCTGTCAGGGAAGTGCTCTGCATATCTTCCTCGTTGAATATGTATGGAGTACCGTCTGTATCGGAGGAACTTATGGTCAGAAAATCTTTCAACTGCAGGGCAAATTCATCCGTTCTGCCTTCTCTGTAGAACATATCGAAATCGGTGTCGTATATATTTTTCCCCTGTGCCGTCTGGACACTGGCCCTTGCCGCCATGTTGAAGTCTGAAGGCCTGTCGGCTGGAATTTCCGCTTCCGGCGAAAAGCCTGTAAAGTCAAGTCCTTGGCTGAATGGATGTTTGCCGTTTACATTCCCGGAGACTTCTATTGTAAAACTGCCAAGCACAGCATCCTGTTTCAGAATCCGTATTTCATCGATGGATACCAGCTTGTTGTTGACGTGCTTCTCGCCCTTGAACCGTTCCAGGTCGGCAAGAGCCTCAGTTACGGTTTCATTTTTGTCAAATATGAATATGCTCATGAGTTCTTCCTCACTGACAGTATTGTCCTCTTCTTCTCCGGGAGCATTGGTTTTGAATCCTTTGAAACAAAGGACCTCTTTAAACGAGGTATCATTTACTTTCCCTTCTACTATGAGGCTGAATGTGCCTTGTGCCGCATCTATGTCTTCAGGAGTAAGGCATGTGAATCTAATTGTCTTCCCGTTTACATGGTACGGATTGTCCATATTGAAGGAGCTCAGATACTGCAGGTTTTCATAAACATCTTTCTGTGTGTCGAAACTGAACAGAGTGAGCAGTTCTGTCTGGCTGATAGATGACGGCTTGTCGTCCGTCTTGTTGTCGTTGCACGCCATAAGGCACGCAGAGAAGATAAAGATGAATATCGGTTTTATGAATTTCATACAAATGCTGTTTTATGGGTTGTGAGTCTCCGCAAATATATGAAAATTATTTATATTCCATCCGTTGGCGGAATTTAGTCATCTCGGGCCGTCTCAAAAAGGTCCAGTTGCACAGGTGCGATTCGGCGGTTGGATTCGTTTTACAAATAAAAGCGTTTGCGAATCCGAAATGAATTGTTAACTTTGTCCAGGAAAAATCAAAAAAGACGAAAAATGGCAAATTTACGCACCTTGAAGAAAGAGATCGACTACCGACTCGAAGAGGTTGTTTTCGACTGTGATATGGCAATCTGCTTCCAGCCTTCGAAGGAGAAGGAGATTTTCGACGTGATGCAGGAAGCCGTAGAGGCCCGCAATGCCTTGTTTGCCAAAGCGATGAATCCTGCGGAGCCGCATAACCGGACGTTGGTCCGCAAGCACTATGCGGCGCTTCGGGCCGAGATGGACGACGTTTTCGGCAAACTCTTTGAGAAGCTGAGTGCGATCAACGGCGCGAAGTAGCCTTTATCCGGGGGGGGAGTGTTCAGTACGTGCTCCGAAGGCTCCGGAATGGCGAAACGAATTGGTTGAAAGGGGGTTGTGATCCGCGGATCGCAACCCCCTTTTCCATCGGTTCCGTGCGTCAGGAAGCGGGACCGGAAAAGACCGGCATTTTCCTGAGCGGGAGGGGCAGGAGTCAATCGTGATCGGCACAACAGTCCCCGGGGTGGTGTTCGAGCACGGTGTGTGGGATTGTTCCGTGCGAGATCACCTGAATCGGACAGTCGTAGTTCCGCAACTGTTCGGGTGTAAGGATATTGGATCTGTGCCTGTGTACGTTGCGGTTTACGCAGACGATCTCCTTCACGACGCTGGATATGGTTCCGATGTCGTGCGAGACCATGACGATTGCCATCCGGTCGTTCAGTTCTCGGAGGGTCTGGTACAGCTCCTTTTCGAACCGGTTGTCCACGAAATTGGTAGGTTCGTCGAGGATGAGGAGTTTGGGATCGGCGATGATGGCTCTTGCGAGGAGCGCCCGTTGCATCTGTCCCCCGGATATTTCGCCGATGGGTTTTTGCGCGACTTCGGCGATTCCGGCATTTTCGATCAGTTTCAGGGCGCGATTCCGGTCCTTGCGGTTGTAGGGTGTGCGGAATCCGTGGTGTCCCTGCAGTCCTGACAGGACGACTTCGAATACCGAGATCGGGAATGCCCGGTCGAAATTGGTGATCTGGGGCATGTACCCGATGAGGCGTTCGCGTCCACGAAAGAGTTCTGGTGCGAGTTTGATGGATCCGGAGTAGGGTACTGTTCCCAGAATGGCCTTTACGAGCGATGTTTTTCCGCCCCCGTTGGGTCCGATAATTCCGAGGAAATCCCTGTCGTCGATTTGGAGATTGACATGCCGGAGGGCGTCGTATCCGTCGTATGCGACCCCGACATCGCAGAGAGTAACTAACGTCATGGTTGGGTAATTAAGTCGGTGATTCGGTCGATATTTTCCAGGACCTGTTCGTCGAGGGGGTCGATTTCGATGTATTCGGCCTCCATGTCCTGTGCGATCACCTCCACGACGGACTTCGGGAATTGATTCTGATAGAATATCTTGCGGACCTTGTCTTTCCGGGCGTTTCGGATGATTCCGGCGAGTTGCCGGGCGGAAGGCTCCTTGCCGTCGGTTTCGATGGCGACCTGCCGGATTCCGTAATCGCGGGCGTAGTAGGTGAGGGCGGGGTGGTATACGATGAAGTATTTGACCCCGCTCAGTTCTATCTTTTGCCGGGTCCGGGCATCGAGTTCATCGATTTTTTGTATCAGATGCTCGAAATTGTCGCGGTATCTTACCGAATCGGGATATTGTTCACGGATGGCTGTAAATGCGTTTTCCGCCATGATTTTCAGAGCCTTGGGCGAAGTCCATACATGGGGGTCCACACCGTGGTCATGACCGTGATCGTGCTCCGGCCGATCCATCCCTTTGTCCGATCTGCCCTTGCTTTTCCCGTGGGCGCAGGTCCCTTCGATGAGTTGGATTCCGCGGCTCAGGTCGACGATTTTGGCGGGGTTCTGGATTTTGGCGAGTAGGGTAGTCTCGAAATCGATGAGTCCGACATTGAAGATCAGCGGGGCCTGTTGGAGTTTGACGAACTGTTTGGGTGTAGGTTCGAACGTTTCTGGACTGGCCCCTGGCGGGACGAGGACTTCGATATTGAGGTCGGGGCCGACAATCTCCTGTACGATGTAGCGGATGGGAAGGATCGAGACATAACAGGTCTCTTTGGAGGTTCCGGGTTCTTCGGCACACCCGGCGAGGATGACGCCCAGCAGGGCGATACAGTATATGAAGGGCTTTCGCATGCGTCTTTTATCTTTGGATCCTGCCGTTTTTCGGGGATGGATGCCTGTAATCCGAGTGCAAAAATAGGGAAAAAAGTGAAATTTGTGCCCATTGATTTACGACTTTCTGTTCCGTGGATCCACATCTGGGGGCAGATTTGTCACGTTTTCGGGTTGTATTGGTCATGCCTGCGGAAGCCACGTGGTGGCTTTTCGTTTTTTCCGACCTTATTACGCTGCGGTTCTGGATTTCTCCGTGTATTTTCGCACTCCAGATAGGTCTCGCCGTATGCTGTATGGCGCCGTTCTTCCCGAGCTATTGAGCGAGCTCAGAAAGAACGGCCTACCGATTAATAATAGGTAAGCAAAAGCACCGATCAAGAAATGACCGGAATTACTAATTACTTAGAAGATTTACGCAATAGCGCTCGAATAAGAGACACTAAACCGGCGATAATCAACGCGAGAACAAAAAGCTCGCCGAAACCAATATTACCGATAAACAAAAACATACGCAAATTTAATTTTCTTTCTCGAACTTTTTGTCCTCGCACCTCCAGCCCACCTATAATTTAACATAATGTAAACTATTAGAGCCACCGATTTAGACGAGAGTACTAACCCTCGCGAGAGGGTGGAGGTAAAAGATGTCAAAGAACGTTACAAATGTCAATCCTTGAAAAACAAATACCAAATTCCAAGGACCTTAAGCAATAGAACCAACGGAGAATCCTCTCGCCTTGGCCAAAGCAAATACAGCGGCAAGGCGAGTACAAGAATCCCAACAAGTATAGATAAAACGTAATACATCATCACAAAAATAATAAATTATAATCAACTTCAAAAAAATAATAATTTTCCCGGGGGAAAGGACAACCCGGTCCTCCGCAGACATTACCGCGTCGCACACGCGAAGCGCGCGCGCGTCGCGACAGACCTGCTCGGGGACAGCGTTTTCCTGAGTCCCCCGGACCCCCTTTACCTTTCGATGGTATGCTTCGCATATTTTTTTGTATAACAGCCTGCGGCCGTGTCAGGGCGTGTGTGCTTAATCAAGTATAGACGCACACACGCCCGCGCGGATACATTCCACGCGCATACGCACGCGCACGAAAGTGATGACACCAAAGTTTGCGCTCGCAAAAGACGGTACTTTTGCGGCGAGAACTGAAATTTTCCAGGAGTGCAAATCAGTAATCAATATGCAGACAGTGTAAAACTGGTGTAGCAGGCAAGTATCCCGGTGACGGAAAATTTCGGGGGTATTTACCAGCTACGCTGGTCCTTTGACACAAGAAAGGGCCCAATTTGGGCCCTTTTCTTCGATTCTGCGGCATTTTACCGCTTGGGTGGTAGGTGGGTTCGACACCATTCTTTTCTGCGCTCTAAGCGCTCATTTTTGATCGCCAGCAGGATCGGATCCGGAGGAGGCAGGGGGAACAGGTTCTGTTCCTTCACCGGGAGAAGTTCCCCCGTCTCCGGATTCATCCAGTCCGTCGTCCTCGGCAGGTTCTTTGCCATGACTTTTCGGAGATAAAGATCTCATAAAATCCGCGTCATCCATACGAGTTTCAGGTCCACGCGAGAATTCCTGAACAGCGGGAGAGAATTCGGGATCCAAGACATCAACCAGGACACCGTCAACAGTTTCACGAGATTTAGCCATAGGAGTACCAATACGCCTGTAAAGGCTCATATCCATACGACCAGTGTAGTTGAACAGAATATCCCGGAGGCCGACACGAGAAGTCAGATCAAGATCTGCGTGACCCGTAGGACGTTCGGGTTTGGGCGAAATACCATAAATGTTTCTTGCCATAATTAGACGATTGAAGGTGTACCGTAGTAGGGAAGAGATGAGGTTTTCCGAATGTCAAAGAAGAAGTTACCGACGATCTTCGTGAAATCCTGAGATGTAACATTAAAGATCCGATCCGTAGGATCTGCCTCAATGAAGGTGCCAGTCAGTTCCGGAAGTTCTTCGAAGGATCTGGCCATATGCCAGGCCATCATCGAAGTACGCATTTCTCCATGAACTTCAGAGGGAGCAAATTTATATTCGGCATAGCGAGACTGGAAACCAAAACGACCTTTAACCTGTTCAGCGGTCATGCCAGGGCCGACGAATAACTCACCATTCCAGACCTCTTGCTCGCCAAGATTACCAAAAATAGGATCCGCGAAATCAAACTTATCGTCCTTGAACCAAAAACGTTTCATACCGTTCATATAGGACGGCTGGGTAGGCATAACGTAGGCCACAATCATGACGATCGACTGCTCCTCAATATAGCGATTGAAGATCCGACCCTGAGAAAGAGACATCGCATGACCAGCCATATCGCCCAGGGCACTCGTTTCCGTATCGGCAGAGGTCTGGAGCACTTCACCAACAGAGATCCGGGCACGAAGACCGCCAAGATACTCAGGACGCTGGAGCCGAGCGTCCGAAGACTTCACATGATAGTGGGCAAGGAGCCACTCAGGAAGACGGACACCTGCACGGGCGTTAAGTTCCTTCCAACGCTGAACAGCGAACGCCAGGCGAAGTTCGTTAATCGAGGGTGCAATAGCCTGAGCCATATCAATAGTCAACTGTCCTGAAGGAACAGTAACAGAAAGATCCGTATCAACAAACGATCCAGACGAAGACGTTTTCATCTGAAGGATGCCACTACCATTCCATTGGATATCAGACTGACCGTTACGCCAATCACCAATTTCGGGATCAAAGCTATATGCAACATTGGACAAATTGCCAGAAACAGGAAGAACGCCACCCATCGGAAGGAAAACATCTTCGCCCAACTGAGGCTCCGTAAAGGCAGACGTGAAGTAGTCTTTACGCCAACCGACGCGACGAAGTTGCGTAATAACACCTAACTCCTCATTAGAAGGAGTATCAGATCCGCGGACCCATTCTACTTCATCCTGCAACTTCTCATCACGAAACCACTCATTCCAGATGAATTGATAGGCACGGAAAGGAAGAACGGAAACCGGAACAGAAGGGAAAGACCCTGCAGAAATAGGTTCACCATTAATAGCAGTTGGGAAACCAAGATAATCAGCCAGAGAGCCAACAATCGAAGTAGAACCACAAAAACCTGCGATAGTACCCATAGGCGCCATAGGCCATTTACCAACGGCCTTGCCGTCTTCACCTCCGGTGATAAACTCCTCATAGTCCTCCTGGGGGACGAGAAGACGCATCGGAACAGCGAAGGCACGCATCGTGATAGAGAAGTTATCCATAACCGGGAAGGTCATCGGCATGAAGCGGATCAATTGCTCAATGTTGACCGAAATCCGGTCACCAGGCATCGTTTCATCCCACCA
>CALUKL010000035.1 GCA_944321195.1 uncultured Alistipes sp. | reverse complement strand
CGTTCGGCCGCCAGCGACAGAAGCCATCCCGCCGTCCAGCCGCCATAGGTAAGCAAAAGGAAGAGTTCCAGACTTCGGGAACGGGGAAGCACCCCGGCACCGCTTGCCAGGAGAAATCCGGCGGCCAGCAACAGGTCCGCTCCGATCATCTGCATCCCGCAACGCCCCATCAGCCAGGCATCATACGCCCGGGAAGTGCCCCGATCGGGCCGGGCGGCACGGGCGGCACGGTTTGGCGGAGCAGGCCGGGCAGCGGAATAGAGCCGGTTTCCGGCAAACGAATGCACGAAAAAAGCGACGAGCAACAAGGCTCCGGCCGCCAAAAACCATCCGTTCATGGGCCTTTACAGTTTGAGGTACAACGATTCGGGCAGCAGCCGGAGCAGCCACGCCACCACCCGCCAGCGGCGCGTAACGACCGCCACCCGGCGTCCCCGGCGCAGGGCCCGCAGCGTCTGATCCACCACCCGGTCGACGGGCATCACCCAGAAAAGCCCCTCGCCCTTGGCCATCGCCGTATCGACCAGCCCCGGACGGATGTCGGTTACCCGGACCCCCGAAGCGGATTTCGCAGCCCGCTGCCGCAAGCCTTCGGCATAGTTGATCTGGTAGGCCTTCGAGGCGTTGTAGGCCGGGGCTGCCGCACTGCCGCGCAACCCGCCGACCGACGTGACGACCGCAAGATGTCCCCCGCCCCGGCGCTCGAACCAGCCGTAGGCCCAGTCGGTTACGGCCGTCCACCCCAGGACGTTGGTCCGGATGGCCGGTTCTTCGAGCACAAAGTCGAGCGCCGGGTTCAGTTCGCCCGTCCCGGAGCAGACCACGCAGAGGTCCATGCCGCCCATCCGTTCCACCAGCGCCGTCAGTGCGGCGATGCACGCGGCGGGTTGCGTGACATCCGCCACGGCATACAACATATTCGCGGGGGCCGTCGCCGCCAGTTCGCGGAGCAGCGCCTCGCGCCGTCCGACCACCCCGACCCGCCACCCGGCGGCTGCAAGCCGCCCGGCAAGGCCTCGCCCGATCCCGGACGAGGCCCCGATTACAAGAGCCTGTTTCATGGAAGCAAAGGTAGGGTGAATGCTTCGGAAAAGCCTTGACCGAAATCAAGAAAACCGGAGGGTCAACGGACACCCTGCCGGGCTTCAACGGATACGGCGCCGGATGCGGCTCAGGGTCTCGGGGCGCACCCGCAAGTAGGAGGCCAGCTCCTTCAACGAAACGAGATTCAGCAGGTCGGGGCAGCGGCGCAGCAGCGCTTCGTAACGCTCCTGCGGCGTGGAGGCGTAGCATTGCAGCAGGCGTTCGTAGATCTCGGCCAGCAGGTGTTCGGCCAGCGTGCGGCCCAGCCGTTCGTGCGCGGCGTCCGTGGCGTAGAAGGCCGCCAGTCGATCGTTGCCGAGGCACAGCACCCGGCTGTCGCACATCGCCTCAATGCCGATCCAGGCCGGCAGGCCGTTGCTCATCGAGATGTAGTCGCCGACGAACTCTCCGGCAAAGGCGTAGCCCACTACATGCCGTTCGCCGCGTTCGGTGAGGTGCACGTAGCGGAAAGCGCCCTGCTCGACCACGCCGCAGCGGCGGTTCCGCACCTCCTGGCAGGCAAACGACTCCCCTCGGGCAAAGGCGACGCTGCGTCCCTCCCTCCGGAAGAGTTCGGCCAGCGCGGAAAACTCCGCAGCCGTGATATAGCGGTTGAAATCCATCGGCCGACAAGATACGACTTTTTTGGCACACGGATTGCTCTCTGTGCCGAAGTAAAACCAAAATCTGCATGAAGATGAAAAAATTACTCCTCTGTCTGCCCCTGCTGGCACTCTTCGCCGCAGCTTTTCCGGGTTGTTCCAAACAACGCCAGTGGAACCACGATCAGCGCAAGGCCATGCGCGAAGCCCTGCGCGACTACCGCAAGATGGTCTATCTCGACGATCTGACCGATGCCGAATTCGTCCTCTTCACCGACCAGGTGGCCGGAACGCTCGAAAACGCCTATCCCGTCTACGTGGAGTTCATCCAGATGGAGGGTGTCGACGACACGGTAGACATGGTCGTCGTCACGGAGATCGTCGACGAACTCAACGCCGACGCCCGCAACATGCGCCACATCTTCCCCTACAACCTGCTTGTCGCACAAGGAGTTCTGCCCGCAGGTCTCGACCACGAACAGCAGCGCGCCTTCTACAACTGCTTCGCACAGCAGGTAAACGACACCTATCAGACGATGGGCCAGTTCTTCAACGCCATCCTCGCCGACACGACGGACACGTCCCAGATCAGCCAGTTGCAGAGCCAGTGCGCCAACGATCTCTTCCAGTGGGTCGTCACCGAGATCGACATTACCGAAACCGTGACGCCGGCCCCAGCACAGGATGCGGCAACAGCCAACCAATAAAATAAAAAGTCCTTTCCGAAAACAGCGAGGGTCCCCCGGCAATCCGGGAGACCCTCTTTTCATGCGCACGCCGCGCCGCTACCTGTCGGCAAAGAGCGAACGCGCAATGCCCATTTCCAGGCCGCGCAACTCGGCGAGACCCCGCAGGCGTCCCAGGCACGAATAGCCCGGGTTCGTTTTCTTCTTCAGGTCGTCGATCATCTGGTGTCCGTGGTCCGGGCGCATCGGGATCGAGACCTTGCGCCGTTGCTGGATCTCCAGGAAGGCCTTCATCACCTCGTACATCGGCACGTCGCCTTCGAGGTGGTTCGCCTCGAAGAAGTTCCCCTCGGCGTCGCGCTGCGTCGAGCGCAGGTGCACGAAGTTCACCCGGTCGCCCCAGCGGCGCATCATCCCCGGCAGGTCGTTCTTCGCCGAGACGCCGAACGACCCCGTGCAGAGGCAGAGCCCGTTCGAGGCATTGGGAACCGCCTCGACCAGTTTCCGGAAATCATCCTCCGTGGAGAGGATGCGCGGCAGCCCGAGAATCGAGAACGGCGGATCGTCCGGATGGATCGCCAGCACCGAACCCACCTCGTCGGCCACCGGCGTCACCTCCCGCAGGAAGGCGATCAGGTTCTCGCGCAGCACCTCCGCCGTGACCCCCTTGTAGCGGTCCAGCTCATGCTGGAACTGCTCCAGCGTGAAGCTCTCCTCCGAGCCCGGAAGCCCGGCGATCATGTTCCGCGTGATGAGCTCGATCTCCGCGGCGTCCATCCGTTCGTAACGGGCCTTTGCGGCGGCACGCTCCGCCTCGCTGTACTCCTGCTCGGCACCCGGACGCTTCAGGATGAAGAGATCGAAGGCCACGAAGGCCGCCCGTTCGAAGCGCAGCGCCCGCGATCCGTCGGGAAGCTCGTAGGCGAGGTTCGTGCGCGTCCAGTCCAGCACCGGCATGAAGTTATAGGTGATGATGTGGATGCCGCACGCCGCCAGGTTGCGGATCGACTGCTTGTAGTTCTCGATGTAAGGCTGGAAATTACCCGTGCGGGTCTTGATGTGCTCGTGCACCGGGATGCTCTCCACCACGGACCACACAAGGCCCGCCCCGGCGATCATCTGCTGCCGTTTGCGGATCTCCTCCACGGGCCACACCTCGCCGTTGGGAATGTGGTGCAGGGCGTTGACGATATCGGTGGCTCCGGCCTGGCGGATGTCCGCGAGGCTCACGGGATCGTTCGGCCCGTACCACCGCCACGATTGTTTGCAAAGATACATAATGACTCTGTTTTTACGGA
>CALUKL010000034.1 GCA_944321195.1 uncultured Alistipes sp. | reverse complement strand
CCGTTTGTGGTCCTGAACATGGTTTCGGCCGTGATGTTCAAGGACCTCGGCATTCCCGATTCGCAGATCGCGTTCTGGACCTCTCTGATCATGTGGCCGTGGACGATCAAGTTCCTGTGGAGCCCCTTCCTGGAGATTTTCCGCACGAAGAAGTTCTTCGTCGTTGTGACACAGCTCCTAAGCGGCGTGATGTTCGGGCTGGCGGCGCTGGCCCTGCATCTGCCGTCGTTCTTCGCCGTGACGGTGGCCATCTTCGCCGTCGTGGCTTTCAGCGGTGCCACGCACGACATCGCGGCGGACGGGGTCTACATGTCGGAGCTTTCCACGGAGGAGCAGGCGAAATATATCGGCTGGCAGGGGGCCTTCTACAACCTCGCCAAACTGGTGGCTACGGGCGGCCTGGTGTGGTTTGCCGGGTGGCTCTACGAACGCTTCGACGATGGTCGGACCGCCGCATTCGATGCCTTCGTGCAGTCGTGGACCATCGTGCTGGCCATCCTCTGCGCCCTGTTGCTCCTGCTCGGTCTTTACCATGCGCGGCGCCTTCCTTCGGGCGGCTCCTCGGCTGGAGGGCACCATACGCTCCGCGAGGGGCTTGGCGGGCTCCGGGAAGTAATCGCCGCTTTCTTTACGAAAAAACATATCTGGCTCTATATCCTCTTCATCATCCTCTACCGTTTGGGCGAGGGCTTCGTGATGAAGATCGTTCCGCTGTTCCTCAAGGCCGACACCTCGGTCGGGGGCCTCGGCCTCACCAACCAGCAGATCGGACTCTACTACGGCACGTTCGGCGCCGGGGCCTTCCTGCTCGGGTCGCTGCTGGCGGGCTACTACATCGCCGCCCGCGGCCTGCGGAGGACGCTCTTTATGCTGGTCTGTATCTTCAACCTACCGTTCCTGGTCTATGCTCTGCTGGCCGTTTTCCAGCCCCAGTCGATGTGGCTCGTCGGCGGCGGGATCGTGTTGGAATATTTCGGCTACGGATTCGGCTTCGTCGGCCTGACGCTCTTCATGATGCAGCAGGTCGCCCCCGGGAAGCACCAGATGGCCCACTACGCCTTCGCTTCGGGCATCATGAATCTCTCGGTGATGCTCACGGGCGCCGTGTCGGGATTTCTGAGCGACCTGTGCGGCTACAAACTCTTCTTCCTGCTGGTGATGGTCGCCACCGTTCCGGTGTTCGTCATGACCCGTTTCCTCCCGTTCACTTACCCCGATGAAAAAAAGTAGCTTCCTGTGAACTCGTTGTCCGATACACTGCGTTTTGCCGTCCGTGGCATAAAACAGAATATCCTTCAGGCCGCAGATCGCTGCGCCTTGTGAATTATCCCGCCTGGAGTTGATTGTGAATCCTGACGTCCATTCTATCCAAATAAACCGATTACAATGATGCAATCCAACCTGAAAATTGCGGGTCCGGCGCTTCCGGACATGCCGTGGGAGGGTCGTCCCGCGGGCTCGAACGAGGTGATGTGGCGTTACTCGGCCAACCCGATCATCGGACGCCATGCGCTGCCGACGTCGAATTCGATCTTCAATTCGGCGGTCGTACCCTTCAAAAAAGGGAAATACAACTACGCCGGGGTCTTCCGCTGCGACGACACCAACCGCCGGATGCGCATCCACGTGGGCTTCTCGGTCGACGGCCTGAAGTGGGAGATCGAGGAGGGGGACTTCCACCTGGAGGGTGCGGACGCCGAAGTGGGCCAGTGGGTCTACGGCTACGACCCTCGCGTGGCGAAGATCGACGACAAATACTACGTCACGTGGTGCAACGGCTACCACGGCCCGACGATCGGCGTGGCGTGGACCGAGGACTTCGAGACCTTCCACCAGCTGGAGAACGCCTTCCTCCCGTATAACCGCAACGGCGTGATGTTCCCGCGCAGGATCGGGGGCCGCTACGCCATGCTCTCGCGCCCGAGCGACACGGGACATACGCCCTTCGGGGACATCTTCTATTCGGAGTCGCCCGACCTCTGCTTCTGGGGCCGCCACCGCCACGTGATGTCGCCCGCGGCATTCGAGCAGTCGGCCTGGCAGTGCATGAAGATCGGCGCGGGCCCCGTACCCATCGAGACGTCGGAGGGGTGGCTGCTCCTCTACCACGGCGTGCTGCGCTCGTGCAACGGCTACGTCTACGCCTTCGGCTCGGCGCTGCTCGACCTCGATGAGCCCTGGAAGGTCCTGGCCCGCAGCGGCCCGTACCTGATCTCGCCGCGCGAGACCTACGAGTGCATGGGCGATGTCCCGAACGTCACGTTCCCCTGCGCCGCGCTGCACGACCCCGCGACGGGACGCGTGGCCGTCTACTACGGATGCGCCGATACGGTTACCGGACTCGCCTTCGGATACATCCCCGAGATCATCGAATTCACGAAGAAAAACAGCATCCTGTGATGAGTCTGCGACGAACGCTTCCTGCTGTGGCGCTCGCCGCAGCTCTTTTCTGCGCTCCGGTGCGGGCGCAGGAACCCGCTGCCTGGGTCGACCCCTTCATCGGAACCACCAACTTCGGAACGACGAATCCCGGGGCCGTCCTTCCGAACGGCATGATGGCCGTAGTGCCGTTCAACGTCATGGGATCCGACGGGAACCGCTACGACAAGGATGCGCGCTGGTGGTCGACGCCCTACGAGTACCATAATCGGTTCTTCACGGGATTTGCCCACGGGGCGCTGAGCGGCGTAGGGTGTCCCGACATGGGATCGCTGCTGACAATGGCTACGACGGGCGAGCTTGTGGCCGACTACCGCGAATACGGCTCGGAGTACCGCGACGAGACGGCTTCTCCGGGCTACTACGCCGTGACGCTCTCAAAGTACGGCATCCGGGCCGAAGCCACGGCCACGGCCCGCACATCGGTCGAGCGTTACACCTTCCCGGACGGCAAGGGCCATATCCTGTTAAATCTCGGCGAGGGGCTGACGAACGAATCGGGGGCCGTGGTGCGCCGCGTGAGCGAGACGGAGATCGAGGGGATGAAGCTCCTCGGGACCTTCTGCTACAACCCGCAGAAGGTCTTCCCGGTCTACTTCGTGCTGCGCGTATCGAAGGCGCCGAGCGCCACAGGCTACTGGAAGAAACAGCGCCCGATGACGGGTGTCGAGGCCGAGTGGACTCCCGACAACGGTCGCTACAAGATCTACACGGAATACGGCCGTGAACTGGCCGGGGACGACGTGGGCTACTGGTTCACGTTCGACGACCTGCAGGCGGGCGAGCAGGTGGAGGTGCGGATGGGTATCTCGTACGTCTCGATGGAGAACGCCCGGCGTAACCTCGATGCCGAACAGGCGGCCGGTTCGACCTTCGACGCGATCCGCGCGGAGGCCCGCGCACGCTGGAACGCCGATCTGGGGCGCATCCGCATCGAGGGCGGCACGGACGACCAGCGGAAGGTCTTCTACACGGCGCTCTACCACGCGCTGATCCACCCGAACCTCGTGAGCGACGTGAACGGCGAATACCCGCTGATGGAGCGTTCGGGCGAGGTGGGCGTGACGGACGGTGAGCGCTACACGGTCTTCTCGCTGTGGGACACCTGCCGCAACGTCCACCAGCTGCTGACGCTGGTCTATCCCGAGCGGCAGGTGGAGATGGTGCGCTCGATGATCGACATCTCGCGCGAGTGGGGCT
>CALUKL010000033.1 GCA_944321195.1 uncultured Alistipes sp. | reverse complement strand
AGTAAACCGTTCACAGACTTGGGCCGCAGTCTTAATGGGCGTGAGCGAAGGAATGGCCACAGCCGGAGCCGGATACGCTACATCAACCACATATGGATATAGTTCCAATGGAGGTTATTCCTCTTATGCCACAACGACCTATAATCCTACGGTCGCTTATCAAACCAATCTGGCGTCACAACAACGTATCGCCAACTTCAGCCAAGCATTGCAAGATGAGCAGGATATCAAAAAAATGGGATATCTAAAACGAAGTACAATTTATCCAGGAGAGAGTATTTCTGGCTTTGTCCACGCCGAGTGGGTAAAAGGGAATCGGGTCGTATTTGTGATTAACATCGGAGGAGCCGAATATCTTTTTGAATGGGGATTCGACCGCAAAAACACCTACCTGCTCAATCAGTAAAAAATAAAAAAATAGAAGCATCCAGCCGGAAACACAAAACTCACTCATCTCATTAGAAAAAGACAAGCGGCTAAATTTATCCTCCTCCACCTACCTGTCGAAACAGCCTCCCATACCATTCCAGAATTGGAAAAATATTCAATCCGAGATATAGAGATTTACAGAATTCCAGATTTCTGGAGATCTCTAATAAACTACCGACATAACTACTTCAATCGTTGCTCTTTCAGCCGCAATAAATGCCGTTGGGGATCGAATCTGATTGCCTCGCCACTTGCTTCTCCAGCCCGAATAGCTGCCGGCAAGACTGCCAACCGGTAATCTTGTTCCATGTCATGCTGTTTTGGCCGATCCGAAGTCGCAGACTCTGACCGATATTTTGAGATGCAAAACTTTTTCATAAACTTAACCTATGGCCGAATCCAGTCAAGCGACTATCTACCACCTTCGACCTATAGGACCAAATATACAAAAAAAACGCTTGCTTCCGCAAAATTTTCCGCATTTGGAGAATTTCGGGATTTCTCGTATTTTCGCAACAATGGACAACCAGACGCTTCGCCGTCCGAAGCGTCCCAACCGATTCATCCATGAAAGCCTATACCTACGTTGCACCGGGGCGATTCGAACTGCTCGACAAACCGAAACCCCAATTGCAGGGTCCCCGGGACGCCATCGTCCGCATCACGCTCGGAAGCATCTGCACGAGCGACCTGCACATCAAACACGGCAGTGTTCCACGCGCCGTGCCGGGCATCACCGTCGGACACGAAATGGTCGGCATCGTCGAGCAGACGGGTGCCGAAGTACGGGAGATACGTCCGGGCGACCGCGTAACGGTCAACGTGGAGACCTTCTGCGGCGAGTGCTTCTTCTGCCGCCACGGCTACGTGAACAACTGCACCGACCCCCACGGCGGATGGGCCCTCGGATGCCGCATCGACGGCGGACAGGCGGAGTACGTGCGCGTACCCTATGCCGACCAGGGGCTGAACCGCATTCCCGATTCGGTCAGCGACGAGCAGGCGCTCTTCGTGGGGGACATTCTGGCCACGGGATTCTGGGCTGCCCGCATCTCGGAGATCAAACCCGGCGACACGGTCCTGATTCTCGGAGCCGGGCCGACGGGACTCTGTACCCTGCAGTGCGTCCTGCTGCACCGTCCCGGACGGGTCATCGTCTGCGAACCCCAGTCCGAGCGGGCCCGGTTCGTCCGCAAGCACCATCCTTCGGTGGAGGTGGTCACGCCGCAGGAGTGCCTGTCATTCGTGCGGAAGCGATGCGAACGGGGCGGAGCCGATGTCGTGATTGAGGCGGCCGGTGCCGGGGACAGTTTCCGACTGGCCTGGGAATGTGCCCGGCCGAATGCGATCGTCACCGTCGTGGCGTTGTACGACCGGCCGCAGATACTGCCCCTGCCCGAGATGTACGGCAAGAACCTGACATTCAAGACCGGCGGTGTGGACGGCTGCGACTGCGCGGAGATCCTGCAACTGATCGGCGAGGGGCGGATCGACACGACACCGCTGATCACGCACCGCTATGCGCTCTCCGAGATCGAGGAGGCCTACCACCTCTTCGAGGCGAAGGAGGAGGGGGTGATCAAGATAGCCATTCATCCCTAACGATCCGGATAAAATGCCCGTTTCCCGTCTCCTCGGCCAAAAGCCCGGAGAGGGCGGGAACGGGTTTGCGTGCGGAACAATCCGCATCAAAAAGGCAACTGAAAGGTTCGAAATACGTCGGAATTTTTTTACTTTTGTAAGAACCGAATCACACCCAAAACAAGGATTCCGACCATCTATGCGACTTATTTTCGAAATCGAATACCGCACCCAATGGGGCGAACAGCTCGGGCTGCTGCTCGGGAAACGGAAAATCGCCCTGCAATACGCCGGGGAGGGCATCTGGCAGGGCGAGGTCGAATGCCGGAAACTGCAAACGCCTATCGACTACCGCTATACGGTCGAACGCGACGGCGTGACGATCCGCACCGAATGGCACACCCATCGGCTGCGCCTTCCGGCACTGCCGCCCCGCCGATGGCTCCGCATCCGCGACTGCTGGCAGGAGATCCGCCCCGACGCCGCATTCTACACCACGGCCTTCACACACGGGATCTTCAGCCGCGCTGCCGGAGAGGACAATCCGACCGATCCGCAAACCCCGGCAGGCATCGGCACAAGCCCTTCGGACGCCGATGTGTGGCTACGCATCGTGGAACCGGCGATCCACCCGGACGAAACACTGGCCATCGCCTCCGCGGGGTTGGACAACTGGCAACGGATCGTCCCGCTCGACGACATCGACTTCCCGGTTTGGGGCTGCGCCTGCGACCTGCCCGTCGGTTGCGAGTACAAACTGCTGATTGCCAACCGCACGACCCTCGCCCCCGTCCAGTGGGAGGAGGGGCCGAACCGCATCTGGAGAGGCCCGGCGGCCGAGGGTGAGATCCTGCTCGACGCTTCGCTCACGCCCCGCTTTCCGCAGCGGCCCTGGAGAAGTGCCGGAACCGCCATCCCGCTCTTCTCGCTCCGTTCGGAGCAGAGCTTCGGCGTCGGCGAATTCCCCGACCTGAAACTCCTCATCGACTGGGCGGCGGCAACCCGCCAGCGGGTCATCCAGGTGCTGCCGATCAACGACACCTCGATGACCGGGACCTGGGAGGACTCCTACCCGTACAACGCCAATTCGAGTTTCGCCCTGCACCCGCAGTTCCTGCGGCTGACCGAGGCCGGGGTCGTGGAGGACGACGAGTACCGCCGCCTGCGCGACGAGCTGAATGCCCTGCCCGAAGTGGATTACGAACGTGTCAACCGGACCAAGCAGCGGCTGCTGCGGGCCGCCTTCGCACAAAATGCCGCCTACACGGCCTCACGGCCCGATTACCAGGCGTTCGTGGCGGCCAACCGCTCGTGGCTGCTGCCCTATGCGGCCTACTGCACGCTGCGCGACGAATACGGCACGGCGGATTTCGCGCGCTGGAGCGACATGGCCCGCTACGACCGCAAACGAGTCGAGGAGTACTGCCTGCGCAGGCACGACGAGGTGGCCTACCACTGCTACGTACAGTTCTACCTCCACCTGCAGCTCTCCGAGGTCAGCCGCTACGCCCACAGCCGGGGCATCATCCTGAAGGGCGACCTGCCCATCGGTGTCAGCCGCACGAGTGCCGACGTCTGGCAGTCGCCACGGCTGTTCCACCTCGATTCGCAGGCCGGAGCGCCGCCCGACGCCTTCTCGGCCATGGGCCAGAACTGGGGGTTCCCGACCTACAACTGGGAGCGCATGGCCCGGGACCACTACGCCTGGTGGCGGGAGCGGCTGCGCAAAATGGGCGAATATTTCGACGCCTACCGTATCGACCACATCCTCGGATTCTTCCGCATTTGGGAGATTCCCGCCGAGGCGGTCCACGGACTGCTGGGGCACTTCAACCCCGCCCTGCCCTACCCGGCCGAGGAGCTGCGCCAGATCGGGTTCGACGTCGAGCGGGGGTTCGGGACAACGCCTCCACTCGATGACGCAACGCTCGGCGAATTCTTCGGCGACCGGGCCGGAGAGGTTCGCGAACGCTGCCTGAAGGAGGGACGGCTCCGTCCGGAATTCGCCACACAGCGCCGGGTCGCCGCACAGTTCCCGGGCGAGGACGAACCGGCAAGGCGCCTGCGCGAAGGGCTGACGGCCCTGCTGGACGACGTGCTCTTCGTCGAGGACCCGCGCCGCAAAGGGTATTTCCACCCCCGTATCGCCGGTCATGCCACCCGCTCCTACCGGATGCTGGCCCCCTGGCAGCAGGAGGCCTTCGACCGGTTGCACGACGACTTCTTCTACCGGCGTCATGACCGGTTCTGGAAGGAATCGGCGCTGCGCAAGCTGCCGGTGCTGCAAACGGCCTCCGAGATGCTTCCCTGCGGCGAGGACCTGGGGATGATCCCCGCGTGTGTCCCGGAGACGATGCGGATGTTGCAGATCCTCTCGCTGGAGATTCAGCGGATGCCCAAGACCTTCGGCGAGGCTTTCGCCGATCCGGCCCGCTATCCCTACCTGAGCGTCTGCACCACCTCGACCCACGACATGAACCCGCTTCGCGCCTGGTGGGAGGAGGACCGCGACGTCACGACGCGCTTCTACCGCGAGGTGCTGCACGGCGAAGGCGACGCACCCCGCAGTTGCGAGCCGTGGATCTGCCGCCGGATCATCGAGATGCACCTTGCCTCCCCGGCGATGTTCACGATCCTGCCGCTGCAGGACTGGCTCTCGATGGACGAGACGCTGCGCGCCGCGGACCCGCACAAGGAGCGGATCAACATCCCGGCCATTCCCCGTTACCGGTGGCGCTACCGGATGCACCTGACCCTCGAACGGCTGCTTGCGGCCGAGGATTTCAACACCACGCTCTGCGACATGATCGCCCTCAACGGCCGTCGGTAGAACGGTAAAAGGGACCGCACCCGGCTGCCGTTACACATGAAAAAATCCGGACGGAAATCGTCCGGATTTTTTGCTGTATTCCGCGGTTCCGCTACCCGAAGAGTTCGTTGAGCAGGGCCGCCAGGCGGTAGGCCGCCTTGACGAGCTGCCGCTCGGCAAGCAGGTAGGTATCCTGAACGAAGTCATTGTCGTATACCTCGTCGGGCCGCTGCCAGTCGTAGATCACCCGGCAATCGACGGCCGTCTCATGCACCCATTCGCGGGGAGTCCCTGCCGCTATGGCCCGACGCTCGCGTTTCGTATGGGTATCCAACTGTTCGCGGTACTCCGAATAGCTCCAGCCATGCGCCCGGTCGAGCACTCCCCAGTCCCACACGGCATGGTAGGACATCTTCTTACCGTTGAGCACGGCCCGGCCGCTCTTGCATCCCGGATACTTCACATGACTCGGGCAGTGCATGTCCCCGGCGATGTGGATGACATACATCAGGTTCAGCCGCACGAGCGAATCGTCCATCTCCCGGTAGTTGCGCAGACGGTCGCAGGCCTGCATGAGCGCCACGACACAATTCACCTTGCCGTCACGCAGGGTGTCGACCAGCTGCATCCGCTCGTCGACATAGCTGACATGCTCGATATCGCGGAATTCCGGGGCATCCCGGTGCTTGTCCATGTAGGAGGCATAGTAGACGATGGAGTGCTCCAGATAGCGGGCGATGTTGCGTTTGGCGCGGCGGGTCAGATGCTGTTCGGCGATGCTGGCGATGGCGTCGTGACGCGTGCGGTCCCAGGCCGCCGCCGGGAACGCCAACCCCACGAGCGAGAGGAACAGCAGGGTGTATTTCCAAATTTTCAATTTCATGGTTCTTCTGTTTTTATCGTGTTTTTATCGATCGGTTACTTCGTCAACGAGACGGCCCGGAAATTGTCGAACTGAACCCGGTTCTTGCTGGCAACCGCAGGCCCGAACAGCACCTGTGTCGTAGCATCGGCTCCCAGGATGCGGAAAGTGAAGTCCTCCCAGGCATTGCCCCGCGAAAGCGTGACAGTCAACACGCCGTCCGTTGCCCCTTCGATGGTTCCGGCCCCGCGCAAAGCGATCGTCAGGGTCTTGTTCGTATCCGCCGTCTTCGAGAAATACTGGTAGAAGTAGGTGGCATCGAACGACACCTCCACATCATCGGTTCCCGAAATGGCCGTAAGGGCGGGCGAGATCAGCAGGCCCTGCGCCGACGAGGAGTTCAGGTGGATATATCCGGGACGCGTATAGACGCTCTTTTTGCTGCTGTCATAACTCCATCCGTGGAGCGAGGTTCCCTCCTCCTCCAGCTTGTCGAAACGAATCATCGTATCGGTCGTACAGTAGGTATTGATCCAGTCCGTGTTAGTTGCCAGCAGGGCGCTTCCGCTCGTCGGGTCGATCCACGAAAAATCGTCCTGGAAGTAGACCGTAGCCGTGCTCTCGACAAGTTGGGCCTGCAGCGCCCGCGAGCTCTCCGACGAACGGTAAGTCTGCGGAATCTCCTGCTTGCCGGAGTCGTAGTTCATGTGGTTGGCCACGATCCGCACGTTGAAGTACGGGTGTCCCGCGACGCTCTTGCCGTCAAGTCCGCCGATATGCACATGCGGTTCCCAGCTCTTGCCCGTCGCCGCAATTCGGCCATCGGGCCGCACCACATAGTAGGTATAGTCGGTCGCATTGGGCACCTCGGTCCAGCTCAGGTCGAAACCGTAGGCCGAGGCTTCCGACAGGGCAACGTTCCCCGGCGTCTCCAGTTGCGGGAGTTCCGAAGCCGACGAGTAGGCGTCGTCAAGTTTCACCACCCCGAAATAGTTGAAGAAGAGGCGTCCCTTGGCTGCCGTCCGCGATTCGAGGCGGAAACGCGTCGCAGCGGTGATGTCGCGCACGACAAACCGGTGACGCACCCAGTCGTTCCAACTGCCCATGCGGAACTCCACGCTCTTCGAACCGTCCTCGAAGGTTCCGTCGCCCTCGATCGTAATGGCAGCCGCATCGTCGTCGTAATAATCATTGGTCCCGAGGAAGGCCGTACCGCCGACAATCACCTCGGCGTTGACCTTCGTACCCGGATCGATGGCCGAAACCCGGGGCGTGAAGACCGAGCCCACGGCCGACGAAGTTCCCAACTTGATGCTTCCGGCATAGAGGTAGGCAGCGGAGTTGCTCGAAGTCATCTCCCAGCCCTTCTCTTCGAGCAGGGTCTTACCGGCGGCCGACACCTTGTCGAAACGAATGCCGGCCGGATTGCCCGGATAGGTATCCACGAAACTCTCCTGACCATAGACACCCACCGTCACCCATGACAAGTCGTCTTCGAGCAGGGCATAGCCCACCGGATGCGAGTCAACACCCGTCACGGAACTCTTGACCGTTCCCTCGACCGGTTCGCACCACTCCGAAGCCTCATAGGTCGTATCCTCTTCAGCCGGGAGTGCGCGGACGGTCAGCGAGCAGCTCGTTCCGGCAATCAGCCCGTCGAACACCACGTTCGTCTCCTCCGTTTCGCCGCTGCGCGATTCGACGACCTCACCGCAGTTCAGGCAGGTGTACGTATATTCATACCGGACGGCGCTCTCCACGGCCGGCCAGGAGAAACGCACCGAGCTGGCCGTCGAACCCTCCTGATCATAGGTCACTTCGGGTGTGTCGAGGGGAGTCAACTCCACGGGAGGCTGCTCATCAGCCCCGGCCTTCACCAGATGAACATTGTCGAAGAACCAACGGTTCGCCTTAACCTCCTCGACCGATTCGAAGACGATCTGCGTCTGGTCCGTCGCGCCGTAGACGATGCACTCCTTGGTTTCCCACTGCATCGGGGTCGCGGTCTGCATCTCGAAGAGCTTCACCGTCGAGACGTCGTCGTTGATCGTCCCCGGGCCGATGACGCGCACCTGCATGGTCGAAGGATCCCACGAGCCGCCCGAAGAGACGTAGATGCAGCAATCGAAGCTCACCTTCACGTTGGCCGTGCAGTTGTGCTTGATCTCCAGCGTCGGGGTCACCAGACCGCCGCCGCAGCCCGCGGCATTCGAGCCCCGGCCCATCTTGATGTAGCCGATCCGCAGGTAGACCCGCTCCTTGAGTTTGTTGTCGTCGGTCACCCAGCCCGAATTGATCAGCGTATTGTAGGCCTCGTCACCGAAAGCGGCAGCCGTCACGCCATTCCAATACTGCTCGGCCGTGAGCGGCGTCGGCCAGGTCCCGACGTAATCGGTTCCGCCGTAGACATCGGTCACCCAACTGAAATCATCCTCGAAATAGACATGTCCCTCGGGCTGTCCGTCGTCGGCCCCGACCTGGAAAACGAGTTCATGGCCCTCGCCCACATTTCCCTCGTAGAAGCGGAAATCGTCCAGACAGCAGGCGCCGCCCGTGTTTTCAATGCGCAGGTCGAGGCTCTCGGTCTCCTCGGGAACATAGAAGCAGGCAAGGAGCTCCTTCCAGGCGCTCTCCGCTTCGGACTCCAACCATTCACAGGGCACCTCAATGAACTCGTCGCCGCCGCTCCCGACCAGCAGCCGCAGCTGCGACTCCTCCAACTGCCCCGAGATGGGAGCAACCCCGACCTTGACCCGGAAATAGCGGTCGCCGAGGAGCGATATGCCGCTGACGGAGAACGAGGGTGTCAGTCCGTCTTCAACCCCTGCGGCATCGGCCAGCACGACGGCATTGCCACCCGTTGCGGCCTCGTAGCCCGAGGAGGCGTAGTCGGAAACCACCTCGGCGTGAACTCCCGAGAAGAGCGCCGAGGCCGTACCGACGCCGTCGGTCCCCCACTCCGTGAAGTCGGAAACCGCAACCGGAGCGCCCACGGGGTCCGCACCCATGCCCGTTCGGAGATAATAAATCAGTTCGTCGGCCGAACCCTGCCGGACCTCGATCTGCGTGGTCACGCCGTCCAGCGAATCGAAATAGAGCGTCGCCGTACGGGCCTCGCCCGTATTCACCGCGGCCGAGACGTGTACCTGATGACTGCCGTAGGCGGCGCGGGGCGATACCGTGAGCCAATCCGCCTCTTCATCGATATGGATGACCCAGTAGACGTTGGACGTAACCTCGAAGGTGACATCGCCACCCTCATAGGTCAGGCCGCGCTTGTTCGCACTCACGCTCGTCGTATTGACCCCGAGGGTCGGCTCCTCGACCTCGGACTCGCTACATGCCGCGAACGACACACCGGCCAACACGAGGAACAACGTCCGGATCCGATTCAATAGATCTCTTTTCATCGTTTCACTATTTTCGATTATTTCATACTCTTCGTAAAGGCCTTCGGACGCACCATCTGCTCGCTCCATTCGTTGCCGAAGCGGTCGGTCACCTTGATCTCAAGCGTACTGGTCGCACTGGATGCCGTCACCGAGAAGATGTGCGACATGGGGCAGGAGGCCCAATCGGAGGTGGCATCGGCACCGTGCTCCACACGCGGAATGTCGAAGACGATCGTATGGAGCGGGTCGCGCTGGAGCAGCCGCGTAACCGGAAGCGGGACGTCGTTTTCGAAGACCTCGACACGCCACTTCGGATCGTAGTTCCAGACATTGATGAAGACCTCGTTCTCACCGACCGACGCATAGTCGTATCCGCCGTTCGTACGGCTCGGATATTTCGAGAGGTAGGATTTGTAGAGGTTGGTGTTCAGATGGGCCTTGACCACGTTCATGTCGTAGCTGCGGAACTGGCAGTCAGGCTCCTCGCCGATCCCCTTGTAGTACCACTCGACCTCCTTGTCCGAGAAGGTGTAGACGCCGTAACCGGCCGGGGTCCCGTCCACGCAGATCGCACGGTTGGAGTAGAAACTGCTCCACCACCAGGTCTCGCACACCGCAGCGGTATTGTGCTCGATGATCCCGTCGTCAATGACCATCGTGCTGTTGTAGTGCGTGTGGCCCGTGATGAAGTGTACGTCGGAGAAGCCTTCGACGGCCTTCAACAGGGCGGCCGTACCGCCCGTCGTGCTGGACATGCGGGGAACGTTGGTGAACGAGGAGTTGTAGTTCCCATGAAGCTGCACATGGAGGCAGATGACCAGCGGAGCCGTCTTGTCCTCTACGGCAGCCAGGTCGTCGGCCAGCCACTCCATCTGAGCCAGCGAAACCAGCGCATTGAAATTGCGGTCTCCGACAACCCCCTCCGCACCGCCGGTATTGATCCAGTCGATGTCGTCCAGCACCACATAGTGCACACGCCCGAGGTTGAACGAATAGTAGTTCGGACCCAGCGTATTGCAATAGGGCGTCTGTCCCAGGACGTCGCCCGTGACATAGGGATCGTTGTCGTGGTTGCCCATCGTGTGGAAGACCGGAACCGTATAACCGCTGGAGGACAACAGCCGCTTGTAATCGGCTATTGCAAAGTCGTTGTCGTACCAATAGCGGTCCCAGGTCATGTCGCCCGCAATCAGGCAGTAGACCGGCAGCGGACTCGAATCGGCAAACGCCTGCGTTTCGGCGAGGAATCCGTTGCTGAAGAAATTCAGGTCATTCTGTTTGTTGGCCAGGTGAAGGTCGGAGCCCACCAGCATCACGTGGCGGTCGTTGTCCACCTCCACTAGCTCGAAATTGTGCACCTCGCAGACATCGGTTCCGGCGGTCAGTCCGGCCCAGAATCCCATCATGTCGCTGTCGAAGACCGCCGGTTCGTATCCCGCGGGCAGCGTTATGAAGACATAACCGAGCGACTTGAGCGATGCGAGCCAATAGTAACCGTTTTCATCGGTCACCGTAGTCTCGATGCCGTCCGAAACCCGCACTCCGGCCACGCCCCGGTCCCCGCAATAGACGATTCCCTTGAGGTTGCAGCCCTCCTTGTCGGGGACCTCCTGATCGATGGTCAGGTAGATCCGGACCGTGGTGACATACTGCTCCGCGGAGCCGCGGACCACGTAAACCTCATAGGTGCCGCGGACCAGCTCCGCCGGCACGACGACACGTGCCGTCTTGGCCGTCACGTCGCCGACCGGCATCTCGACACGCAACCCCTCGGCGCGGAGCGACAGGAGGTCGCCCGCCTCGAAGCCCCGGCCCTGCAGCGTAAGCTGCTGCCCCTCGTAGACACTCATCACGGAGGCGAGATAGAGATTGCTGACCAGCCGATCAGGTTGCACGAACTCCTTCGGCTCCTCCTCGGAGCAGCCCGTCAGCGACCAGAGACAGGTCGCCAACAGGAGCATTCTCAACAGATACAACGAATATTTCATACTCTTTTTTTGCATTTTTCGGGTTCTACATATCCAGGCACGACATGCGGATGATGCCCAGACGGCTCGTTCCTTCGGCAGTATCCTCGTTGTCGCTGGCGTTCCGCTGACGCGTAGCGCGGAGGCGGATTGCGAAGCTTGCACGGTCCTTCAGCTCATCGGGGAGCACGAAGAGGTACTCGGGAGCATGGATGCAACTGTGCCAGTTGGAGGCGACATACTCGTAACCGATCGGGGTCCACTCCTTCGCATCGTCCGTCTCGGCCCACTCCATCTGGAAGTACATCGGGCCCAGCGTGTTGCTCGAAGCCGTGAACTGGAGCGAGATCTGCCCCGTATAGCCCGCCGTGGAGAGGTTCGAAAGAATCCAGCAGCAGCCGTCGGTGTCGGAATTCACCGCCGAGGTGTTCTTCCACCAGTTCTGCGCCATCAGGGCGATGTACTGTACGCCCTTCGTGTTGCCGTAGGTCGGGAGCCAACTGCCGGTCTGCTCGTTCCAGGTTGCCGCCGTGCAGCGGGCATGAGCCCAGGCCAGGTACATCTGCTGCGTATTGCCCGAGGTCGAACCCAGAACGTCGACACCCACCGAGTGCTTGAGCTGCCCCTGCCCGACGGAGGCCATGACGGTCGGCAGCGCCCCCTTGTTGTCGGTCCACGGCCCGATCTGCATGATCGTCTTCGAGAGGCGCGTGGCGGGATCGGCATCGAAGTTGGTGATGTCCGACTCGCGGCGGATGCGGATGCACCAGGACTCCACCTTGCGGCGGCTCTCGTCGCGGCCGTCGTAGACGTCGCACTTGTAGCGTTTGTTGACGATTCCCGTGATGTCGCCCGCACCCTCGGGCATCATCGACAGCGCCCGTTCGGTGAACGACCACGTGGTGTAGAGCTTCGTCGTATTGCCGTGTGCGTCGCGCACATAGTGGCCGTACTCGATCGTCAGGTCGTTGTAATCGGCCGAAGCCTGGTATGCCGCGCCCTGTTCCACACCCAGGTAACCCGATTCGTTGATGTTGACCAGCGTACCGTAGGGCAGCGCGAACTCCACGTTGCTGAGCGTCACCAGCCGGTTTTCGTACTGCGAGAGTTGCGACACGTCGTCCAGCACGATCGGCTCGACCGCCGGGCCCGGTTCGGACGACTGCACGGCCGACGACGACAACCGGTCGATCTTCAGGCCGTTCGTATAGGTGTCGCGGGCGATGATCTGACCGTACATGTGAATGGTCACCCGATCGTTCAAATCATAAGTATTGTCCGCCTCATTCTCGAACTCGATCCACAGGCCTGCGGTGGCATCCTGGATGAACATCGTATTGGCGGGATTTTCGCCATTCTTTCCGTAGGCCACGGGGTAGTTGCGCGTCGTGCGGTCGCTGATGACGCTTCCCACGACATAGACGTTCTCGGAGATCTTGCCCTCGCCCATCGCCAGCAGTTCGGAGAGCGAGATCTGTTCAGCGTTTTCGAAAGCCGTGGTCCGGTCGGCCTGATAGATCACGAACTCGCGCGACAGCGAGGTCCCGTACGCCTGGATGCGGATGCGGGCTTCCCGGGCGACATCGCCCTCATTGGGTGCACAGACAAAGGTCTGCGTGTGGTCGGTAAACTCCCCGATGCTCACCCACGAAGCATCCTCGGGATCGACCAACTCGGCCACCCAGTCGACATTCGACGTCACGTTGACCGTGAAGCTTTCGCCCTTGACCGACACGGTCTTGCCGGCATCGCCCATGTCGATCTCCAGCACGGGCTCGGCAGCCTCCTGGCTGAACTTCAGCACCATGACCGACTCGCCGTCGACCACGACGTTCAACTCGCCGTAACGCCTGTAAGCGCTCTTATTCTCCTTGACGAGCGTCGAGAAACGGGCGTCCCCGACCCCTTCGGTGGGCCAGAAGGAGATCCACTCCGCATCCTCGGCATAGGTGGGCACCAGCTGCCAGTGGCCATAATTCGAGTACATCAGAAAATCCTGCATCCCGCCACTGACGCCATAGGAGAGCTCCTCCAGGGGGTTCCGGTCGGGATCAAGCAGGTAGAGATACTTCTCCGCCGTATCGTCCTTCTCGCAACCGGCGAACATCACACCCGCCATCAGCAGCAGCAAGGTCCGCCAAAAGGTCCTGTTCCAAATATATGATCGTGTTTTCATGTGCTTTAGCATTCTTTGGGTTTATCGGATTCCCCGCTCGACGGCCTCCAGCGACCACCACAGCGGAGTCTTCATGTCGTCATCGCCGCCGTAGACGTTGCGCAGGCGGGCCAGCACCTCTTCGTAGTTTTCGCGGTTGGTCTCCATGGTGTTGGTCGGATAGACCAGACGCCGGGGCAGGATGTGGTCGTTGAAGGTTCCCGTACCGATGACCAACTCGGGATACCCCGTCCGCCGGTAGTCAGCCCAGGCCTCGAATCCCACCCAGAAGAGCGCCACATACTTCTGATCAAGGATCGTCTTCAGCGTTCCGTCGTAGGGCACGTTGGCCAGGAAGTTCTCGATGACCCGGTCGGTGATGTTCAGCCCCGTCTTGTCGACGCCGTGCCAGAACTCGATGGAGGCCCGGATGGCCTGCTGATAGGTCGCAGCGGCATCTCCGGCCACCCAACCCCGCTGCATCGCCTCAGCCTGGATGAAGAGCACCTCGTCGTACTTCATCAGCGCATAGGGCGAATCGTACTCGCCGAGATTCGTCTTGTTGAGATTCGCCACGCCCGTGAGGTCGGCCTCCTGGGCCTCAATGCCGCTCTGGCCGCCCTTCCAGCCGTCGGCGCCCGACGGTTGGCGGAACCAGATGCTGATACGCGGGTCACCGGTCTCCTTCATCATGTTGATGATCTGCTCGGCCGGGCGCCGTCCCGTAGAGGTCGTGAACTGGGTCTCCAGCCGCGAACCGAAGTAGTTGACGAAGGGCTCCACGGCGTCGTAATACATCGTGGCGTTGTCGTCGTTCGAGGTGAAGATCGGATAGCGAGCGGGCGACGAGAAGATCTCGTTGATCTTCTCCGACACCCCCAGCACGTCATCGCGGTTGCTCAGGCGCATGAGCAGGCGCAGGTAGAGCGAATTGTTGAATTTCTGCCATTTGGCCACGTCGCCGCCGTAGAGCAGGTCGCGTTCGGGGTTTTCGAACGCCGCCGAGGTGTCGTAGAGCGAATTGGCATACTCGTAATCGGCCATCAGTGCGCGGTAGACATCCTCCTGCCGGTCGAATTTCGGCTGGCTGATTCCCTCCGAGGGGCCCTTGAACGCCTCCGTATAGGGAGCATCGCCGAAGATATCGATCACGTTGGAGATCAGCAGCGTGCGCAGTGTAACGGCCACGGCCTCGTAGTTGGGGCTCTCGCGCTGGATGGCCAGCAGGCGCATGTGGTCGGCATTGGCAGCCTGGCGGTAGAGGTTCGACCAGGCCGACGAACCCACCGAATTGGCGATCACATAGCGGTGGTAGGTGTTGTTGCCCGACCCGGCAAACGTATACTGGATCAGTTCGCCGTTCAGCAGCCATGTCCGATAAAGGAATACCTCGGTCCCGGAGTAGAGCAGCTGCTGGAGCATACCCGAAGGCCCGATATTCCACAAGTCCATTTCATTGGGATTGGTATTGTACTCGTCGAACTTCGTCGTGCAGCTCCCGAGGGAGAGCAGCAGCGCCGTTGCGAGCATCAGATATTTCAATGTTTTCATCTTTGTCCTGTTTTAGAATCCGAGCTTAAGGCTGAAACCGTAGGAGCGTACCATGGGATAGGCACCCGTCTCCACACCCCGGTAGAGCGACGAGCCGGAGAGCGATGCCACTTCGGGATCGTACTGCGGGAAGTTGGTGATGCAGAAGAGGTTCGTGGCGAAGAACGAGATCGAGGCGCTCTGGAATACCCTCGTCTTGGCGCAGAGGCTCCGCGGCAAGGAATACTCGATGCGCAGCTCCTTCATCTTGAGGTAGGAGGTGTCGAAAACGTTCGATTCGGTATTGGCACGCGGGTAGATCACCGTATTGTAGTAGTCAACCGCATCGGTGGTGATGGTCGTGTTCTTCGAGTAGGTTCCGTCCTCGGCAACATTGACGCCCGGATGGATCAGCCCGTCGTAGCGGCCTTCGAGCGAATTGGTCAGCTTGCCCATGTAGGAGAGGATCGAATTGGTCAGCGAGTAGGCCTTGCCGCCGTAGGAGGCTGCGAACGAGGCCGTCAGCGAGAGGTTCTTGTAGCGGAGCGAGGTCGTGAAGCCGCCCTTCCACTGCGGATAGATGCTGCCCAGATCCTTCAGGTTCGTACCGTCGAGAATCGGGTTGCCGGTTTCGGCGTCGACGATGTCCTGCCCCGAGCAGTCGATCTTGCGGCCTTGCTCGTCGTAGTAGAAGGCCCCTTCGGGCGCCGTCTGGAGTCCGTAACCGTAGATGCGTCCCAGCTCCGTACCCGGATAGGCATAAATGAAAACCTTGCTGCCGATGGTGTTGTTGGCGTTGAGCTGCCAGACATTGACGCCCGGAGCCAACTCGACCAGTTCGTTCCAGTTCTTCGACCAGTTGACGTCGATGTTCCAGCTCCAGTTCCGGTGCTCAATCGGGCGGAAATGCATGGCCACCTCCACGCCGTTGTTGCGCACGCAACCCGCATTGATGACCATCGACGAGGCGCCCGTCGCCCAGTCGGAGGGGACGTTGATGATCTGATCGGTGGTCTCCGAATCGTAATAGGCCACGTCGAACGAGATGCGGTTCTTGAAGAAGTGCCCTTCGACACCCACCTCCCAGCTCTCGACGTTCTCGGGCTTCAGCCGCATGTTCTTGGTCGAGCTCGGAAGCGTATAGGCCCCGGTGAAGACCGAGGAGTTCGAGTAGGCGGCCAGCAACTGATAGGGTTCGGTGTCGTTACCGACGTTGGCCCACGAGCCGCGGATCTTCAGCATGTCGATCCACGCGGCCTTCTGCTTGATTCCCAGCACCTCGTCGAGCAACACGCTGGCGCTCACCGACGGATAGAAATAGGAGTTGTAACCCGGGGCCAGCGTCGACGACCAGTCGTTGCGGCCCGTAATGTCGAGGAAAAGCATGTCGCGCCAGCTCAGCGAGACGAAGCCGTAGAAGGAGTTGATCGACTTCATGCGACGCACGGACGAGAAGTCGAGCGTTCCGTTGACATTCTGGAGAATGAAGACGTTGGGCTCCTCAAGCTGCTGGGCCGTCAGCCGGATATTGCTGTACTTGTAGACCATGTTGTTGCCGCCGAACGAGGCATTGAGCGCAAAGTCCCCGAAGGTGTCGTGGTAGTTGAGCAGGAAATCGTTGTTGATCTCCAGCGAACGGATGGTCTGTTCACGGTACATGCCGTCGAGGTAGGCGTGGGTGTACTGGGGTTTCTGCTGGGTGCGGAAGTCGTTGCTGAAGTCCAGGCCCGAGCGCAGCGTCAGCGATAGCTTGTCGGGGATGATGTGCCCCGTCACGCTCGCATTGCCGTACACGCGGTCGCGGGACTGTGTATTGAGGCATTCATACACGATAAAATAGGGGTTGTCCATCGACCCGTTGATGAGCTTCATCGAGGTATCGGCCCCCGAGTAGTAGTCGACCAGACGGCCGCTCGCCCACTCGTTGTAGGCATCGTCCACCGAGGCGCTGACCGGCTGCCAGAGCAGTGTCTTCAGCGGCGAGGAGTTGCTGTAACCGCCGACGGGCAGGTTGTCCGAATTCTTGCGGTAGTAGGTCATCTTGACCGACGCCTCGATCCACTTGTTCCGCTTGCTGGAAGCCGAGAAGCTGATGTTCTGCGTATTGAATCCCGTATTGGGTACGATCCAGTCGTTGCGCGTATCCTTGATCGAGAGTCGGAGCTGCGAACCGCGGCCGTCGCTGGCATCGATCGCCACGCTGTTGGTGTAGGTGACGCCCGTGCGGAAGAAGCCCTTGTACCAGTCGCACACCTCGTAGGGAAGCCGCGTATAGGTGTCGGTTTCGGGATCATACGAGGCGTACATGTAGCGCATCTGCCCGTTGATCTTCTCGCCGAACTGATAGCGGGAGTGGAAGGTCGGGATGCGCACGCCGGTATCCGAATGCTCGGCATCCACGGTGTAGAACGAATACTCGTCGGGGCTCAGGCCGTCGGATGTATGGCCCGTGTTGATGGTGGTCTTGCGGAAGTCGCCGGCGCCATATTCATACTGGAAATCGGGCCAATAGCCTGCCTTGTCGAAGGTCACCGACGTGGAGTAGGTCACGCCGATGCCCCGCTGCTGACGGCCGGACTTCGTCGTGATAATCACGGCACCGTTGGCGGCCCGCGAACCATAGAGGGCCGTTGCGGCGGGGCCCTTGAGGATGGAGATGCTCTCGACATCCTCGGGGTTGATGTCTCCGGCGCCGTTGCCGTAGTCGATCGGGGCGTCGTCCGACTCGTAGGAGCCGGAGGTGGAGTTTCCCTCCATGCCGTTGCCGATGGGCACGCCGTCAACGACGAAAAGCGCCGTATTGTTGTTGTAGGAGAGAGACCCTTCGCCGCGCAGCGTCACACGCACCGATCCGCCGGGGCCGGCCGACGACTGGTCCAGGTTCAGACCGGCGACCTTGCCGGCCATCCCGCTCAGCCAGTTTCCGCTGGCACTGTTCGTGATGTCGTCCTCGCCGATTTTCGACACGGCGTACCCGAGGCTCTTCTCCTTGCGGGTGATACCGAGGGCCGTCACGACGACATCCTCGATGCTGTTGGCCGAGGCCTCCAAGGTGAAATCCAGCCGGGTACGGGTTCCGACCTCCTGCGTTACGGAGTTGAATCCCAGATACGAGCAGATGATCCGGGCCTTCGAGGGCACGGTCAGGGAGTATTCACCGTTCGCACCGGTGCTGGTACCCTGGGTCGTACCCTCGACGATAAGCGTCGCACCGACGAGCGGATTTCCCTCGCTGTCCCTGACGACACCCGAGATCCGGATATTACGCTCGACAGATTCGAACACTTCACCATTTGCCGCGATGCCGTGAAGCGGCGCCGCCAGTGCACCCAGCAACAGCAGCACACAACCCTTCGTACAGACAACGCTCCAGCGTTCTATCATAGAAGTAAGAAGTTTCAACATGGTTTGTTTTAATGGTTCATGGTTTGCAATGGTCATCGATCAATGGAAAAGGGGTCGGCGTTCTCAGCCGAACGGAAAAGAGGGTCGTTTCTTCATCATACAAATCGGGTTTATTGGATTAACATTTTCACTTATCTGCTTCCCTTTGCACTGCAAATAACGGCACAAAAATATCACAAAAAAAAATTCAGCATGTTTCAATTCCATGTATTTTGCGGGTTTCCCGATTTTACAACAGGGAGTCCGAATCCGTATCCGCAGGTCACACCTGAATTTCCGCCCTACCGCAAGCCCCGTCACACAACATGATACCGGACATTATTGTTGATGAATTTTATGAATCGGGAGCACTTCCAACTGCAAAGAAAGTAAAAAAGAAATAAAATGCAAAATTAAACAACCATAAAATATCACAAAAAGAAAATATTCCATAAAATATCTCGAAAGTAAAGCAAGAAAAAGAGACGATCAAAAAAAAGAAAACGACGGATTGTCTCTCGGCTAAAAAGAGGCCATAAAACCGTCTCGTCACGGGCTTTCCACAGCGCGACGGGCGTGGGACTGGGATTCGTAGCCCAGCACTACGGGTGGAACTGGGCCTATGTGGGGATTCTCGGCATGGCACTGATCGGTATGGTGATTTTCCTGCTGATGTGGGGCGCCCGGGCCGACGGCTA
>CALUKL010000032.1 GCA_944321195.1 uncultured Alistipes sp. | reverse complement strand
CCTCGGCAAGGATCGACTTGCCGTGCGCCAGGCAGTCGTTGACGAAATACTCGCTGTCGATGATCCGGAAGCGGCGGAGGTACTCCACGGCTTCGAACCACTGGGCTTCGAGGTCGGTGATGTCGTATGCGTAGTCGAGGCTGCGGAGAATCTTCTCGTGGCGGGCCTTGGCCGCGGCGTAGATCTGCTCGAAGTCGGGGCTCAACAGGTCGCCCACACGCATTCCGTTTCGGCTGACCTTGTCGGTATAGGTGGGGCCGATGCCCTTTCCCGTGGTTCCGATCCTGGCACTACCCTTGGCGGCCTCGTAGGCGGCGTCGAGGATGCGGTGCGTGGGGAGGATCAGGTGGGCCTTTTTCGAGATGCAGAGCTGCTGGGTGAGATCATGTCCGCTGCGTGCGAGCTCTTCGGCCTCGGCACGGAACAGCACGGCATCCAGCACGACTCCGTTTCCGATGATGTTCGTCTTCCCGCCCTGGAAAATACCCGAGGGGATCGAACGAAGCACGTATTTTTCCCCGCCGAACTCCAGCGTGTGACCGGCATTGGGACCGCCCTGGAAACGGGCCACGACCTCGTAACGGGGCGTAAGCACGTCCACGACCTTACCCTTGCCCTCATCGCCCCACTGGAGGCCGAGGATGACGTCTACTTTTTTCATTGTATCCGGATCTGTTTTTGTTTTTGGGTTACAAAAGACATTTTTGCTCCCAAAGGTACGAAATAATCCGGGAAAAGCGGCACCCTGCCGGGTGACTTTTCAACAAATTATAAAAAAAATGCGCCGCAACGGAAGTCTTTTTCCGTTCGGCGCAGCCTGTCCGGGAGGCGGCCCGCGGCCTGCCCGCTTATCGGTATTGCAACTCCGTACCGCCGTCGAAGGAGATTCCCTGCGTATCGCGGCAGTAGACTGTTCCCAGTCCGGGATTTTCGCGCACGTCGGCCTGCAGGGTCGCCGCACAGGCCGAGACGTCGAGCGTCCGCAGGTCGTTGCGGCGGAGGTCCAGTTTTCCGAGCGAGCCGTTCGAGGTGAGGTCGAGCTGCTGCAGGGCATTGTCGCGGCAGTCCGCCTCGGTCAAGCCGCGCAGGCCCTCCACATCGAGCCGCACAAGGCCGTTTCCGTGGCAATCCAGCCGCATGAGGCGCGTGCAGGGGCTCAGGTCCAGTTCCGAGAGCGCATTGCCCGAACAGTCGAGGCGTTCCAGATTGGGGAATTCGCACAGGTCGGCCAGCGAGACGATTCCGCGGCCCGGACACGACACCTCACGCACCCGCTGCGCTTCATAGCGCGAGATGCGCCCGTCGCCGTCCAGATCGAACGTCTCGATGCAGTAGGCCTCGAAAGTCTTGTCAAAAAAGGCGGGATAGACGGATTTGTTCCGCTCGTCCTGCGGGTCGTCCGCCAGGCCGCACGCCGTGGCAAGGAGCGCAAACACCATTCCCGCAACCGAACGGTCCATCCGGCAAGCGATCAGATATTCACATCGTCGTCCGACGACTCGGAGAGCTCCGAGGTATCGTCGTCGGCACCCTGCAGATCGTCGGCTCCCTTCAGGTCGTCGTCGTAGTAATCCTTGTCGTCGTCCTGCGCCGAATCGTCGATCTTCACGTCGATCTTGATCATATAGGCTACCTCGTCCGTGTCATACGGCACGGCATAAAAAAAATCGCCGTTGGGCTTGTCCACCCGAATCATCGAATCGGTGAACCCCAGCGGATATTTCTCCTTGACGGCCTCCTGCATCTCCGGAGTGAGGTTGTGAAAACTCGTTACGATATGTTTCTTCGCCATATTCTGTTTAGCCATGGTAGTGCTTTGAAATTTTCTGCAATTATACGCAAAATTTGATTATCGCACCACATCCGCAATTTTTTTTTGCATTTTTTTTGTTTTTGCCCGCTGTTCCCATCAAAATATGTAACTTTACGCACGCTATTTCCAAAGGTATGATACGCGAACGCATCGAAGAGCTGCGCCGACAGCTCGAACTGCATAACTACAAATACTACGTCGAAAACGCACCCGAAATTTCGGATTTCGAGTTCGATACGATGATGCGCGAACTCCAGGAGCTGGAGCGCGCCCACCCCGAATACGCCGATCCCAACTCGCCGTCGGTGCGCGTGGGCAGCGACCTGACCGCGGAGTTCGAAACCGTGCGGCACCGCTATCCGATGCTCTCGCTCGGGAACACCTACTCCCTGGAGGAGCTCCACGACTTCATCGCCCGCATCGAACGCGAAGTCGGCGAAACGGATTACGTCTGTGAGCTCAAGTTCGACGGCACGGCCATCTCGCTCACCTACGAGCACGGGCGCCTGCTGCGGGCCGTGACGCGCGGCGACGGCCTCGCGGGCGACGACGTAACGGCCAACGTGCGCACCGTGCGCAGCGTGCCGCTGCGGCTGCAGGGCGACGGCTGGCCCGACTATTTCGAGATCAGGGGCGAGATCCTCATGCCCTACGCCTCGTTCGACCGCCTCAACGCCGAACGCGAGGCCAACGGCGAGGCGCTCTTCGCCAATCCGCGCAACGCCGCGGCCGGAACGCTCAAGCAGCAGTCCTCGGCCGTCGTGGCGCGCCGCGGCCTGGACTGCACGCGCTACCAGCTGGCGGGCGACAATCTCCCCTTCACGAACCACTGGGAGAGCCTGCAGAAGGCCCGCGCGTGGGGGTTCAAGGTCTCCGACCGGATGCGCATCTGCCACAACGCCGCACAGATCGACGACTTCATCCGCTACTGGGATACGGCGCGCCACGAACTCCCCTTCCCGACCGACGGCGTGGTGATCAAGGTCAACGACTTCGCCGTTCGACGCCAGCTGGGATTCACGGCCAAGGCCCCGAAATGGGCCGTAGCCTACAAATTCAAGGCCGAACAGGCGCTCACGCGTATCGACAGCATCTCTTTCCAGGTCGGACGCACCGGGGCCATCACCCCCGTGGCCAACCTCGAACCGGTGCTGCTGGCCGGGACCACCGTGCGGCGCGCCACGCTCCACAACGCCGAACAGATGGCCCTGCTGGACATCCGCCCCGGCGACATGGTTTATGTCGAAAAGGGAGGTGAGATCATCCCGAAGATTACGGGCGTCGAACTCTCGCAGCGTCCGGCCGACAGCCGCCCGTTCGAATACATTACGCACTGTCCCGAATGCGGCACCGCGCTGGTGCGCTACGAGGGCGAGGCCAAACACTACTGCCCGAACCAGAGCGGCTGCCGGCCCCAGATCATCGGGCGCATCATCCACTTCATCCGCCGCAAGGCCCTCGACATCGAGGGGTTGGGCGAGGAGACCGTCGAACTGCTCTACGACAACGCCCTGGTGCGCACCGTGGCGGACCTCTACGACCTGCGGGCCGAACAGCTCTCGCCACTGCCCCGTCTGGGCGAGAAGTCGGCCGAGAACATCATCCGCTCGATCGAACGATCGAAGGAGGTGCCTTTCGCGCGCGTGTTGTTCGGACTGGGCATCCGCTTCGTGGGCGAAACCACGGCGAAATACCTCGCCGAGCACTTCCGCACGCTCGACGCCGTGATGGCGGCCTCGCGCGAGGAGCTGGTCGAGGCCGACGAGGTGGGCGAACGCATCGCCGACGCCATCATCGAGTATTTCGCCGACGGGACCAACCTCGACATCATCCGCCGCCTGCGGGCTGCCGGACTGCAGTTCGAGGCCGCGGCCCGCGAACTGGCTTCGGAGAGCCTCGCCGGGAAGAGTTTCGTGGTTTCGGGGCGCTTCACGCGCAGCCGCGACGAGATGAAGGCGCTGATCGAGGCCCACGGCGGGAAGAACCTCGCAGCCGTCTCGGGCAGCGTGGACTACATCGTGGCCGGGGAGAAGATGGGCCCCGCAAAACTCAAGAAGGCCGAAAAATTAGGCATCCGGATCATCGACGAGGAGGAGTTCATACG
Source organism: uncultured Alistipes sp. (assembly GCA_944321195.1). Lineage (GTDB taxonomy): Bacteria > Bacteroidota > Bacteroidia > Bacteroidales > Rikenellaceae > Alistipes. The sequence continues at coordinate 8,501 of CALUKL010000032.1, read as the reverse complement.
GATGATCGAGGGCGGCGCTCCGGAGGATGCGGCAAAAGCGGTCGAAACAAGCACTTGGGCGAAGGCGGCAGAGGCGGCAGAGCCGGCGGAAGCAGGGATCCCGGCGGATGCGGCGGCAGATGAAGGAGCGGCCCCGCGGACCGAAACCCCGCAGCCCGGAAACGACACGCCGGAACCCCGTCAGGGCAAGCTCTTCTGAAGGGCCCGGCAGCCCCGCTCCCGAGACCTTTCCAACAAACCAGAAAATACGAATCTAATACGGAAAAATACCATGCTACAACACAAACTCGCCGGCGTAGGCGCCGCCATGATCACCCCCTTTACTCCGGACGGAAGAGTCGATTACGAAGCCCTGGCCCGGATGGTCGACTATGTAATCGAGGGCGGTGTGGACTACATCGTGGCCCTGGGCACCACGGCCGAGACCCCCACGCTCTACATGCCCGAACGGGCCGTCATCGCCATGTTCATCACCAACCAGATCGCCGGGCGCGTGCCGCTGGTGATGGGCTGCGGCGGAAACTCCACGTCGGAGGTCCTGGACCAGCTGCGCGAATTCGACCTGCGGGGCGCCGACGCCATCCTGAGCGTGACACCTTACTATAACAAGCCCTCGCAGGAGGGGCTCTTCCAGCATTTCCGCACCGTCTCGGAACACTCGCCCCTGCCGGTGATCCTCTACAACATCCCCGGCCGCACGGGCGTCAACATGACGGCCGAAACCACCCTGCGCTGCGCCCGCGAGCTGAAGAACGTCATCGGCGTCAAGGAGGCATCGGGCAACATCGAACAGATGCAGCAGATCCTGGACAACCGCCCCGAAGGTTTCCTCGTCCTCTCGGGCGACGACGGCATCACCATCGAGCTGATGCGGCGCGGCGGCGACGGCGTGATCTCCGTGGCGGCGAACGCCTTCCCCGAGCGCTTCATGAGTTGCATCAACCACGCCAAACGGGGCGATTTCGAGGCCGCCGACCGCGAGTACGAAGCGCTGGACGACGCCGTGAAGGCGCTCTTCGCCGAGGGCAATCCCGTGGGTGTGAAGTGTGCCCTCTCGGTCATGGGACGCATCGGCGACACGGTGCGGCTGCCGCTCGTGGCCGGATCGCAGCGCCTGCGCGAACGATTCAAAAGTCTGATCGAAAGATACGATTTGCGCTGATTTTGCGTTTGTATCGGAAAACGACCGTCAATGAAACGACTGCTGTTGCTTGTGATGCTCCTCCCGGCGCTGGCCGCCGCCCGGGTCCCCGACGAAGAGATGATCCTCGACCGGACGCTCGACGCCGAATCCCCGTTCTACTACCCGGCGCTGATGATGCGCTACAACGCCGGCGACACGCTCACCGACGAGGAGTACCACTACCTCTATTACGGCTTCGCCTACCGCGACGAGTACAAACCCCTGGCCACGAACCCCGACCTGGACAAGATGCTGCTGCTCGCCGCAGGGCTCGACCCCGACCGTCCGGACGTGGCAACGCTCGAATCGCTCATCTCGTTTGGAACCGACGCCCTGGCCCGCGATCCCTTCAGTCCGAAGGTGCTCAACCTGATGTCGTTCGCCTACGGGGCCCTGGGCGACAAGGCGCGCGAAAAGGCCTATGCCGACCGCATGAACGGCATCCTGCGCACGATCATCGACTCGGGCGACGGATTCACGGAGAAGACCCCGCGCCACGTGCTGATGTTCGACCATGCGCTCGACGTGCTGGCCGCCGAGGAGCTCTCCTACGGCAAGGCCCGCATCATCAGCCGGACGGTAGAATTCGTGCCGCTGCTGGTCCCCTACGTCGTCGACGGCAAGAAACGCAAGGGATTCTACTTCGATTTCGGGCGCGTCTACTGGAACAAGCCCGAAGGCTATACCTACAAACGTGACCGGACATGGCAGTTCAACAACTTAAAGCCGCGTACCTACAAATAGTCCGGACTGCGGGGCTGTGGCTGCTGCTCCTGGCGGCAGCGCTCCCGGCCGCCTGCTCCAAGCAGGAGAAGGAGTCGGGGTACAACCCGCCCGCAATGGCCGACCGCTGCGTGGTGCTCTACATGCCGGGGCGCAACCTGGACTACTTCTACCGGCAGAACCTCAACGGCATTGCCCGGGCCGTCAACGCCACCGTCCCGGGCAACGGTCGGATGCTGGTCTGCTGGCAGCCGGACAATTCGCGGACGGCGGTCCTGCAGGAGATCTACTACGACACGCAATCCCGGCAGTGTGAAACCCGGACCGTGAAGGAGTACGACTCCTTCGCGGCGGAGAGTCCGGCAGATGTTGCCGCGCTGCTCTCCGATGCCGTGGCGGAGGCGCCCGCCCGGCAGTACGGGCTCATCATCGGCTGCCACGGCAAGGCCTGGGTGTCCCGCACGAGCGGAAGCCTCTCCAAGAACTCGGCCGATCCCGACCGGCAGCCGGAGGATCGCTGGATCCCGGCCCCGGGCGCTTTGCCGACCCGTTCGTTCGGGGACTCCGGGCACGAACTGGAGATTCAGGAGCTGGCCGAGGTCATCACCGGACAGCGCGTGCGTTTCGACTACCTGATCTTCGACGCCTGCTTCATGGCCAACATCGAGACGCTCTACGACCTGCGCAACGCGGTGGACTACGTCGTGGCATCGCCCTGCGAGATCATGGCCGCCGGATTCCCCTACGACCGGATCATCCCGCACCTGTTCGCCGACGAAACGGCCCGTACGGCCCTCGAAGCGGCGTGCCTGGAGTTCTGGGAGTTTTACGAATACGACTGGGATACGATCTCCGACAACGAACAGTCGGGGTGCATCTCACTGGCCGTGATGTCGGAGCTGGAGGGGTTGGCCACGGCGATGCGGGCCGTGAAGCAGGGCACGCAAGCCGACTTCGACCTGAATGCGCTCCAGTCCTACGAAGGATTCAACAACCACCTCTTCTTCGATCTGGGGCACTACGTCGAGATGAGTTGCGGCGACCAGGGGCTGATCGACGCCTTCAACGAACAGTTGGAGCGGGCATTTCCGAGTTCGTGCCGCCTCAGCACGGAGCAGTTCTACTCGGCCTACAACCATCGGCTCAACCCCGTGCACTTCTACACGGGGGTCACAGTGAGCGAGCCCTCGCAGAACTCCAAGGCTCCGGGTTGTCAGCAGACGGCCTGGTATCTGGCCACCCATTGAGGTTCGGGGGGGGGAGTGGATTACAAACAGGCGATTTTTGCCGTCAAAAAGTTACAATCCGAAATCAAAATTCGCACAAAAGGATTCGAAACCGCCAAAAACGGCGTCTAAAAATCGAAAAAAATCTCCTTAAGCGGCCCTTTCCGAAGGGCCGCTTATAATTTACCAGACGGTATCCCGATCAAAATGGACACATCAACACGCTGTAAAACAGCAAAATAGCAGACAAGTCGCTTCAATCCGGAGCCAAAATGCACAAAAAAACACCGGAAGAAGGTATTATTTTAATTTTTTATTTTTACATTTGCAGACAAACAGCAACGTACCATGATCTCCCCGACCTTAGAAGAGCTCTTCAATGCACACTTCCGCAGTGCCGCCTACGTGGCCGAGGAGATCGTGCACTCGAAGTCCGCAGCCGAGGATATCGTGCAGGACGTCTTCGTCAAGCTGGCCCGCGTCGACCTCTCGAAAATCGACTCCCCGACCAAGTACCTCTACCGCTGCGTGCGCAACGCCGCCCTGGACTACGCCTCGACCCACCGCCTGCGCCGCTGGGAGGAACTCAACGGAAAGGAAGTGATCGCCGACGAGGTGAATTTCGACCTCAGCCGCGACGACGTCGAACGCGCAAACCGTCTCCACCGGCTCTATCAGGCCATCGAACGCCTCTCGGAACAGTCGCGCAAGGTCGTCAAGTTGATCTGTCTGAACAACTACTCCTATGCCGACGCCGCCTCCGAACTGGGCGTTTCGCTGGCAACCATCAAGACGCACATGTACCGCTCGATCAAGGCTTTGCGGAAATTCATGGCCCTGTTCATCTTCTGAATGCGATTTTTCGTTGCATTTTTTTCCGAAAAACTGTAAGGAGTTTTCCCCCGAACCGGGTCTGTATAAGCAAAGGCCCGAACGCATGGAAAACACCCCTATCGACCGACTGCTGCACGACTACATCTCCGGACGGATCTCGCCCGAAGGGATGCAGGAACTCGAAGCGTGGAGCCGCGAGTCCGAAGAGAACCGCCAGATCCTCGACCTGATCGACGGCAACTCGGACCTCGGGAGCGAACTCTCGCGGATGTACCGCTACGACAAGGAGCGCGTCTGGCAGGCCATCTGCGAGGAGGACCGCCGCTACATGCGCCGCATGCGCCTCTTCCGCACGCTGCGTGCATGTGCCGCCGTCCTGCTGCTCGTCGGGGTGTTCGTCAGCGGCGCCCTGCTCTACGAGGCCCGGGAGCGCCTGGACTCCAACCGCAACCACCTGCCCACGACCGTCGAACCCGGCACCCGCCGCGCCGTGCTGGAACTCTCCTCCGGCGAGGTTGTCGCACTGTCGGACACGCTCCGTACCGAACTCCGCGAACGGAACATGCGCATCGAAATCGACGGCGACCGCATCGCCTACCGCGCCCCCGAAGCCGCGGAAACCAGGAAAAACGCCGGACCCGACAAAACCGACCCGACGGAACTGTTCAATACGGTCCGCGTCCCCCAGGGCGGGGAGTACACGCTGACCCTCAGCGACGGAACCCGGGCCTGGATCAACGCCGGATCGAGCATCACCTATCCGCTGCATTTCGGCCGCGAACGCCGCGTCACGGTCTGCGGCGAGGTCTTCTTCGAGGTGGCCCACGACGCCCGGCACCCCTTCATCGTCTCGGCGGCCGGGATGGAAATGACCGTCCTCGGCACCTCGTTCAACGTCATGGCCTACGACGACGAACCCCGGGTGGAGACCACCCTGGTCACCGGATCGCTGCGCGTGGAGGCCAACGGATCGCAGGTCGTGCTCACTCCCGGGCAACAGGCCGGGGTGGAAAAGGCTTCGGGATTCCTCGACGTGAGGGAGGTCAACGTCGAAGCCTGCACGATGTGGCGCCGCGGACTGCTGGTTTTCTACGAAGAGTCGCTGCGGTCGATCTGCCGCAAACTCGAACGCTGGTACGACGTGCGCATCGACACCTCGTCGCCCTCGCTCGACGGCGTGCTCTACACCGGAATGGTCAAACGCCACGAGACCCTCAACACCATCGCCGACCTGATGAACCTGACCAACGACGTGGTTTTCAGCCAGCAGGACGACGGCACGATCCGCGTAGTGCGGAAACCGCGGCCGAAAGCCCGGCCCGCCATATAAACGGAGATACCCGTGACATCAGCGCCAAGAGGGGGGGGGTAAAGAAAATCCCGGCCCTCGACAGGAGCGTCAATGGGTGGGGCCGAACCGACAAGAACCCAATGTTCCAGTTATAAAATAATGCGTATGAAGAAACTTGCCTTACCGACACCTCTTCTCCGAAGAGGCCTGGGGGCCGTCGTACTGCTGCTGACGGCCGTCTCACTCTTCACGTTCCGGACAGCAAGCGCTCAGGAGGCGGACCATCCGAAAAAACGGATGTCCATCGCCATGACGAACGCATCGCTCGACGACGTTCTCCAGCAAATCAAACAACAGACGGGGTATCTGCTGCTCTACAACAGCAACGAAATCAAAGCCGTCCGCGGAATCACGATAAACCGCCAGCAGGCGCCCGTTGAGGAGATCCTCCGCGAGGTGCTCAAAGGCTCGGGGTTTGACTTCTCGATCAGCGAGGATACGATCGTCATCCGGCTCGGCGAGCGGCCCCTGAATTCCGCACCACAACGGGTTACGCTCACCGGGCGCGTCACCAACCGGGCAACCAAGGCCCCGATTCCGGGTGCCATGGTGCTGGTCAAGGGGACGACCGTCGGTACGACAACCGATGCCGACGGCCGCTACACGCTGCGCTTCCCGAAACGGCAGAATGTCGTCATTGCAGTGAGCTTCCTCGGCATGGAGAGCCGCGAAGTGGCCTACAACAACCAGACGGAACTCGACGTGCAGCTGCTCGACAAGGTGGAGAGCATCGACGACGTGGTGGTCACGGGCTATGCCCAGGTGCGCAAGGAGAGCTTCACGGGTAACACCACGCGAATCAGCCGCGAACAGATCGTCGAGGTATCGCCCAAGCACATGATCGATGCCATCCAGGTCTTCGACCCCTCGTTCCGCATCGCCGAAAACATCTCCATGGGTTCGGACCCCAACTCGCTGCCCGAATTCTACATCCGCGGCCAGAACAGCATCACCACCGAACTGAACAACTCGGCCGACATCTCGCGCCAGAACCTCACGAACAACTCGAACCTGCCGATCTTCATCCTCGACGGCTTCGAGGTCGACGTCGAGAAGATCTACGACATGGACCCCATGCGCGTGCACTCAATCACGCTGCTCAAGGATGCCGCCGCGACGGTCCTCTACGGTTCGCGCGCCGCGAACGGCGTGGTGGTGATCGAATCGCGCGCCCCGGAGGCCGGGAAGCTCCGCGTCTCGTACAACCTCACGGGAAGCGTCGAGATCCCCGACCTGTCGGCCTACAACCTGATGAACGCCCGCGAGAAACTCCAGGCCGAGCTCGATGCCGGGCTCTACGCCTTCGATGCCTCGGACGTCACCGAGAACACCTACAACACCAACCAGACCTATTACCAGAAACTCAACGAGGTGAACCGCGGGGTGGATACCTACTGGCTCTCGAAGAACCTCCGCACGGCCCTCAACCACCAGCACAGCATCTACATCGACGGCGGTGAGAACGACGTCCGCTGGGGCATCGAGCTCAAGTACGCCGGAAACAAGGGCGTCATGCGCGACTCGAAGCGCGACACCTACGGCGCCGGGCTCTTCCTCGACTACCGCATCGGGAAGTTCCAGATCATGAACCGCGCCTCGTACGACGCAAACAATTCGAGCGATTCGCCCTACAGCTTCTCGCAGTTCTCGCACATGCTGCCCTACAACGTCCCGATCGACGAAACCACGGGCAAGTACCTCCAGAACCTGCGCTTCGGCTACTCGACGCTCAACCCGCTCTACGAGCGCGAATACCTCAACAACTTCAACCGCAGCAACTACCGCACCCTGCAGGACAATTTCGCCGTCAACTTCTACGCCACGCCGCACTTCACGGCCAAGGCGTGGATCACGCTCAGCCAGCGCAACTACGAGTCGCGCGTCTTCGTCGACCCGCTCTCGTCGTCGAACAGCGCCTTCGCCACGCCCCAGGAGCTCGGGTCGCTCTCGGTCAACGGTTCGGACACCTTCTCCTACGACGCGAACCTGCTGTTCATGTACAACCGCAACTTCAACAAGCACTTCCTGAACTTCTCGCTCGGCGGAAACGCCGTGGAGAACAGCTACACGGTCAACAATATCAAGTACATCGGTTTCTCGACCGGCGCCCTCAATTCGCCCAACGACGCCGCCCAGGTCGACGGGAAACCCTCGGAATCGAAAAACAAGACCCGGCTGGTAGGTATGTTCCTCTCGGGCAACTACACCTATGACGACATCTACCTGTTGGACCTTTCGGTGCGTATGGACGGTTCGTCGGAGTTCGGGTCCGACAACCGCGTGGCTCCGTTCTGGGCCGTGGGCGCCGGTATCAACATCCACAACTACAAGTTCCTGCGCGAACACCCCTGGCTGAGCCGCCTGAAGATCCGCGGCACGATCGGTACGGTCGGAAAGGTCGGATACGCCGCCTACTCGGCCCGCTCGACCTACACCACCTCCTCCACGTCGGACTGGTACTCGACCGGCGCCGGACACATCCTCTACTACATGGGCAACCCCAACCTCGGCTGGGAGAAGACCCGCATCGCCGATATCGGTCTCGAACTCGGATTCTTCAAGGACCGCCTGCTCTTCAAGGCCAGCTACTACGACAAGAAGACCATCGACCAGATTACCGACGTGACGATCCCCTCCTCGTCGGGATTCACGAGCTACAAGGACAATCTCGGCGAGGTGAGCAACCGCGGTTTCGAACTCGACCTGCGTTACAACTTCTACCGCACGAAGAATCTGGAGATGACCATTTTCGGGAACATGGCCCACAACAAGAACAGGATCGTCAAGATCAACGACGCACTGCGGGCCTACAACGAACTGGTGCAGAAGCAGTATGAGGATTACGACGACAACTCCACGCAGAGCAAGTACGCCCAGACCTACACGCAGTATGTCGAGGGAGGCTCGATCTATGCGATCTACGGCATGAAGTCGCTGGGCATCAACCCCGCCAACGGCAAGGAGGTCTACCTGCGCCCCGACGGCACGATCACCTACGAGTGGAATGCCGCCGACCAGGTCGAGATCGGCAACACGGAGCCGTGGGCCCAGGGCTCCTTCGGACTGAACGCCCGCTGGAAGAACATCTCGCTCTTCGCCACGTTCCTCTACGAATTCGGCGGACAGCGCTACAACTCCACGCTGGTCAACCAGGTCGAAAACGCCAACCTCGAACGCTACAACG
>CALUKL010000031.1 GCA_944321195.1 uncultured Alistipes sp. | reverse complement strand
CATCATCTTGGAAGAAGATAATGGTTCCTGCCGGTGTGAACTTCCCGTTTTCCCACCGGTAGAGCACGTTGGCGTAGCCGAAGCGGCTTTCGGAGATGCCTATCTCGTCACGTTCCGCCCAGGCGGTGCCGCTGGCACGGGTGGCTACGGCATCGGAGATTTCGGCGTTAATCACTGCGGCCACGGAGCCATCGTTCAGGTTCTCGTCGTCGTTGGTGCAGGCGGCAAGCGCGAGAAGCAACGCCGCTGCACAAATACATGATAATAAGTTCTGTTTCATATCGCTCATCATTTATTTTTCCTGTTTATGAGCGTCCGTTGAGAAAGGTTGGGGAACAGACATCCTGCCCCTTGCGGGAAGCGGGGCGGGAACGTGGAAAACATTTTTCGTGTCAGCCGGACTTATCCATGGCTACGACAGGCTCATGATATCTTTCACGGAATATACTTTGCTTAAGTGATTGAATGTAAAATACTGGTCGTCCAATATCATCCATCCTTCACGGTCTTTCACGGAAAGATGCTTGATGTCCGGAAATAACGACAGCGGCACAATGAGTTCGCGCCCGTCCGTTAAGTACACAACCATCTTTCCCCGATATCCGGTGAAATCCAGTTTCTTGATACCTACATTTACATCTTTCATTTTGCACATAAGCTATCTTATTTTTCAAGGTTCTTCACTTTTGTCTTTTCGCCGTTGAATGCCCGTGTGATTTGTTCGTTCAAGAACTCCCAATGACGGTCAATGGCTGCCACTAATATGGCATTGTCCTTGGCAGAGAGCAAGCTTTCAGCGATCTCGATGTCTTTGTTCCCGTCCCGTTCTATCCATATTTTAGCCACAGAATGTAGATGCCTTCCTCCTTTTCGGAATACATGTATATGACGCCGATTGTCATTCACATCCGTAGGAATACTTACCAGCAAAAACATCTTTATGAAAGCCAACTGTCCCATTTGCTCTATAACTTTACTGCAAAAGTAATCATTTCTTGCGGAAGCGATGTACAAATCAGTATATTTTTCTGAACTTTTGGAGAGTTTCCCGTTTCCCAACCTGTCAAAGAACGCTCTTTTGTTATATAACTAATTACTATTTGTTTAAAGGTCGGCGTCCACGGTGTCCTCCACTTTGTTCCAAGGGGTTATCTCGGCAGAGCCGACGCTCAGGTCCTTGTTGCGGACGGTGACTGTCCAGGCGTAGTTGTTGCCGGCTTCCAAGGCGCCGCCGGGAACGGAGAGCGTGGCGGTGTAGGGCTGACTGTTGTAGTACACGCTCAGTTCGACGCTTGTCGCGGCCTGCGGGAAGAGGATGACCGACGAGGCGAGCGCGCCGCCGGTCAGCGTCATGTCGAGGTCTTGCGCCGCTGTGGCATCGTCGGCTTCTGCCGTGCCGTCGGTGGTGTCGAAGCTGCCTGTCAGCACCAGCCCGGAGAGCGTGTAGCCGGTGGGTTGGATGTTAGTGAAGTCCATGCCGCTTCCTGCCTTGAAGGTGAGCGTAATCCGGCTCATGCAGTGGTGGAAGGAGTGGTCTTTCGCAGGATCGTTCTCGTCTGCCGCGTTCTCGTTCCTGAAGTTCACTTCGGGATTCCCGGTGCTGGCCGTCGCGCCGGCGGCATAGAGAAAGTCGATGGCGGGCTGGTTCTGCTGCGCCGTGGCATCGGTGGTGGCGGTCAGCGTTCCGCCGTACGCATCGTAAGGATAGTAGGCGGAGAAGGTGGTCGGGTCGCTATCCTGGAAGAAGATGATGGTTCCGGTCGGTGTGAACTTCCCGCTTTCCCACCGGTAGGGCACGTTGGTGTAGCCGAAGCGGCTTTCGGAGATGCCTATCTCGTCACGCTCCGCCCACTGGGTGCCGCTGGCGCGGGTGGCTGCGGCATCGGAGATTTCGGCGTTGATCACTGCGGCCACGGGGCCGTCGTTCAGGTTCCCGTCGTCGCTGGTGCAGGCAGCAAGGGCGAGTGCCAGTGCCAAGGTTGCAAATAATCTTGTCTTCATCGTTCCTGTATCTCTTATGATTCTTTTTTAACTTTTACAGTTCGGCATCCACATTGCCGCCGTCCACCGTTTCCCAGTCGGTGATCTCACCGGTGAAGCCCGCCTCGCCCGGGGTCCCGGCCAGGGTGCCGCCGAGGGTCAGGGGCACGGTCTTGCCGTCGTTGAAGCCATGGAGGGCCGCCGTGAGGTCGCTATTGAGAGATGTAGGCTGCGGGTTGCCGTCCGTGTAGGTCAGTGTGGCGGTGAGCCGCTGCGCGTCGCCCGCAATGCCGAGCAGCCGCACGGTCGCCGTCCACTTGCCCGCATCGTCGCCCGAGGTTATCTCGGTGAAGTGCAGCTCCACCTCCGAGGGCGTGCCGTGGGTGCCCGTCGAGAAGTCCAGCGTCCCTGCCGCCCCGCTCAGCGTCCCCCCGATGGCCTCTACCCTCTCCGCCGCATCGCCCGTCGGCTCGATGACGAGGGTAAGCTCGCGCACCTGCTGCTGCATCACGGCGGTCAGTTCGCAGTCGGTGTCGGCCTCTATCGCCACCTCCTGCACGGAGGTGAAGAGCCAGCCGGGGGCGCTGCTGATGAATGCCCCGCTGCCTGCTTCCCGGACGACGGCGGCCGTCGTGCCGCTTACCGTGATGTCCTCGGGGGTGTTGCAGGCCGCAAGGGTATAGATGCCCGGAGTGAAAAGGCAGTCCGGCGAGTGGGTCGCACCGGTCTCCGTGCCGGTATAGCCGCCCATCGTCACGGTCCACTCCGCAGGGATGGCCACGCCCTCGCCCCGGCCGCTCCAGTCGGCGGTCACCGCTATGCTGCCCGTATCGGGATGCGGCGTGTCATGCAGTTCGTCCTTCACGCAGCCGCCCAGCGTGAGCAGCAGCGCGAGGGTCAGCATCGTTGTCGTATATCCTGTCGTTGTCTTCATATTCTCCTCCTTTCGCTAAAACAGCTTCCACACCAAGGTCACGCCGGCGTTGATCGGGCCCCACCAGTGCTTCGTCTCCGTACCACGGCGGACCCGCACGCCGTCTGTCACATCGTATCTCTCCGTATCGGCGTTCAGGAAGCCCAGTCCGAGGGTGAAGTCCATCGAGAGGGCTTCGGTCAGCGGCAGCCGGTAGCCGCCCGTGATGCCGCCGCCCAGAAGGTCGCCCTGACGGCCCGTTGCGGAGAGCTTGTAGTTGAACTGCCCCGCCTTGAACATCGCACCGAGGTAGCCGCGCTTCGTTTCGCCCAGGTACCAGCGCACCTCGGGAGCCACCTCCCACAGGGCGTAGCGGCGGGCGTTGTCCTGCCATGTCCACGAGGTCCACGAACCGTTCACCATGATGCCCACGGAGGGGCTGATGCGCCACTCCAGGCCCAGGTCGGGCGTGAGCGTCGCCCAGCGCAGCAGGTTGGCCCGCAGGGCAAAACGGTAAGGGGCGGATGGTTGGGATTCCGACGGAGCGGCGGTTATCTCCTGGGGCTGTTCAGCTTGCCCTGCCGCCCGTTCCCCGGCAAGCCTGTCCGCTTCCGCCTGCCCGGCAGCGCGGCGTGCTTCCTCGGCCCTGCGCCTTTCTTCAGCAGCCTTGCGCTCCTGTTCGGCCCGTTCGGCGGCAAGGCGCTCGGCCTCGGCCTCTCCCGGCCCGTCCGATTCGGCGGCGGATGCTTCCGGCGCAGGCACTGTCAGACGGACAATGACGAAATCACCGTCGGAAGCGTGGTTCCTGGTGATGAAACACTCCTCTTTGATTCCGCCGCGCACGATAAGCTCCGACTTCACCCGGTTGGAACGGATGGCGGCCACCCGCAGGTTTTCCCTTTCGCCGTCAAGGGAGTTGCACCAGCCGTCCACGTAGAGCGGAGTCTCTCCGGAGAGGATGTCCTCCCTGTACCGCTCCACGCACTGCAGAAGCCTCTCCAGCTCCGTATCATTGCCGCCCCACGGCACATAGAACATATCCTTCTGCGGCACGAAGCGGAAGGTGTAGACCGTATCCGGCCTCTCCTGCGCCGACAACGGCAGCAGCAGAAACGCACAAACGGCGGTCGCTATGGTTCTCATCGTCCTGTTCATATATTCATCTATGGTTTATTTGTTCTTTACCGGGCACAAAAAGCCCCGGAAACCTGCGGGCACAACATGGACGTGCGCGCACGGCTCCGGGGATACATGAAAGTCTCCGCCAGCACGTTGCCGCATGGCGGAGATATGGCATGTCTTGCGTAATTTCCGAGTAACGAATGGCTGCAGGAAGAAAAATTTCTTCCGGCATCCCGTCCGGTTGCACGACAGACAGAGGCACACAAAGGACGCGTCGCCATTCTTTCAGAAGTGGCTGCGCAGGCAGATGAAACAAGGGATGCCCGCCGTGTCCTTCGTATCCTATCGTTGTAATTCATTGTGGCATAATCAACCAAACACAAAGTTATGGAATTTTTTTTGTGCTACAACGGCAAAACAGGCATTTATTTTCGCCGGAAGTACAATTTTTTATTTGAAATATACGGTCCGAAGCGGGAAAAGGGCGTTATCCGACCGTTCCGGCCGTGTCTGCCTGTATTGCTGTGCTACCAAAGACGGTCCCATGCTTTGGCTATTGGATAACTGTTGATTTTGTCTCCCCTGTTTTAGAATCTGGTTCGTCATGTCCAATGCACATACCACATCCTCTTTAGCAATACAAGAAGTTCATTCCGATAATTTGCTCAAACTCGCTGCAGCGTATTGAGGACGGATGACACTTATCTGTACATACGCCCCGTTATCAGAAGTTACACACCAAGGAGATAACACATGCCCACAGAACATCATTCCCGTTCATCCTTGTCTGTCATCAGATCTTTTAAGTCTACCTGAAGAATCTCTGCTATCTGCTGCAGTGTCTCCAGGTTTGGCTGGATTCTGTTGCAGGCACAGGCATTAACCATGCTGAAACTCTTATCCAACTTTTTAGCCGGCCACGTCTGAGAAATGCCTTTGTCCGCCAAGACTGCCTTTATCCTATTTAGCTTCATTTCTAAATGCAATTATAAGATATAGAACCAACAACCGCGAAAAGATCCGCGAATCCGGGCTCTGTTTTACAGTCCATTCTGGCGAAATAAACCCCGACATGCCCTAATCTTTGCAGACGGGGCCTGTCGGGGCCCGAAAGGGATGCTCTTGCCTCTTTCCCCCCCCCTCCTCTGTGCGGAACTTTAGACATTTCCCGGAGTTTTGACAAACGAAACCGGCACGCCCCAGCCTCTTTTTGAGAACGGAACGTGCCGATTTTCCATAATCGCTGCATGATCGCCCCCTCCCGGCGATACAAATTCACAAGGAATTACGCCCTTACGCCCGGGACAAAGCCGCCCGGCATCCTATGCCGCCTTGATCCTGTAGGCGCAGCAGGTCAGATACAACACGCACAGCAGGATGATGGCCAAACCGCCGATCATACCCGCCATGTCTATGCCAAAACCCATGACGGGCGTCACGATACCTCCTCCGGCAACGGCCGTAATCATCAAACCGGAAATCTGATTGGCCTTGTCCGCCCGCGCCGAAAGTGCCGCAGAATAGATGATGGAGAAGACCGACGACGCAAAGAAACCTACGCCGCCAATACATACCAGGCTAACCATGGCATTGCCCGAGAACATCAGCGCAAGCACCGACAGAATGCACAGCAGAATGTTGATCCTGAAATATTTCACGCCGGAGATCCGGGACAGCAGAACCGCCCCCAGCAAAGCGCCGACCGTTCTGCTGAAGAAATAGACCTGCGGGGCGAATTTCACCTGATCCTCACTCCATGCAAATCGTACGGACATGAGTTTCGAACTGATGAAATTGGTGCCTACGTCCACTCCGACAATGAACAGAATGCCGAAAAACAGAATCAGAATGGTTTTGTCTTTCAACAACCCGAATGTCTCTCCGAACGAAATCCCGCTTTCGGACGCCTGCTCCCTCCGGACAGGGACCAGAAGCAGCCACAGCGCCGACAGGATCGTCACCACCCCGAGGATGGGGAAACAGTAGTACCAGTTTGCCTCGCCGAACATCGTGACAGCCATCATCACGATCTCGGGGCCTACGAGCGATGATACGGCCTTTATTACCTGACCCGCCGTAAGGCTGCTGGTCAGCATCTTCTGGCTGGAGATCACATTGCTCAGAAGCGGGTTCAAGGAGACCTGAAGCATCGCATTGCCGATGCCGAGCAATGCATATGCAATCATGCAGGTAACTCCGTTGTATACGGCCAAAGGCAAAAACATACCGATGACCGTAACGCCCATGCTGATCAGCACCGTGTTCTTTCGCCCCCACCGGTTCATGGCGTTGCCTACCGGAATCCCGAGAAACAGAAACCAGATGAAAACCATCGACGGAACGAATCCCGTCATCGTGGAAGACCATCCGAACGTCCGCTGAACATAGTCGGAGGTGATCCCGACGATGTCGCAGAATCCCATGATGAAGAAGCCGAACAGAACCGGCAGCAGACTCAAAACCGAATTTGTCCTGTTTTTCATATTCCCCAGTTTTCATTAGGTTCCTGACCCATGACCAGATGGAGCTTCCCGCCCTTGAATACCTCATCGCGGTATATCCGGCAACGGTCAAGAGGTTTACCGTCAAGTGTAGCCGACTGGATGTAATAGCAATCCGGACCATTCCCCTCCGTCTCTATGACAAACGAGTCGCCTTCGGCATTTTCATCGCTCAGCTGGATGACGATCTTGTCGAACAGCGGACTGCCGATCTGGAATTCGGGACGTGCGTCCGTCCCGCCCTTCACATCGAACAGGCCCATCGATGAAATCACGTACCAGGCCCCGAGCTGGCCCTGGTCCTCGTCCTGGCCATAGCCGTAACCATGCTCGCCGGTCGTGCCGTAGAATTCGTCGCAGATCAGACGAACCCATTTCTGGGTGAGGTATGGCTTGCCCGAGAAGTTGAACAGCCACGAAATGTGCAAACTCGGCTGGTTGCCATGGTTGTACGGGCTCTGCAGCCCGGAAAAGGCATTCACGACCTTTCCGCCGCCGAAAATGCTCGCCCTGGCCACCGTGAAAATGGAGTCAAGCCTTGCGTTGAATTCGTCCCGGCCGATCCTCCCGATCAGCTTCTCCGGCTCGTGGGGAACAAAGAACGTGTACTGCATGGCATTCCCCTCCTGGAAACCGCGCCAGGACTCCAACGGATTGAAGTTGTCGATAAACGCTCCGCCCGGCACTCGCGGACGGATCATCTTCAGCGAGTCGTCGAACAGCTTCTCCCAGCCGGACGAAAGTTCGCTGAGTCTCCTGTAATCTTCCGTTTTCCCGAGAGCCTTCGCCATCTGGGCCACGGCATAGGAGCTGAAGCTGTACTCCAGGGTATGCGATGCCGAGAACGTCGCACCCTGCGGGCTTACCCCGAAATGGACGCTGTTGTCATACGGCACATAGCCGTTCTCCACGAACTGACGCACATCCATCTTCCCGGCTCCTTCGATCCGGCCTTCCCAGCCGAGTTCGTTTTTCAAAGCCGCCGCATACGCCTTCTCGATGTCATAACCCCTTATGCCGCTGTTGTATGCCCCGGCAATGGCGATACTGACCATGTTCGTCCCGACGCCCGAAACATACCTGCTGGCGGCAATACCGTCTCCGAGCCATCCGGCATCCTCGTAGACAAGAAGCTGGCTGTTGATGAAGTCGTTGTAATACTCCGGATAGGCAAGGGCCCACAGCGTCGTCAGGTTCCAGTACGCGCCCCATACGGCGTCCGTATTGTAATGGTTATGCCGGGGCTTCCCGTCATTGTCCAGCGGAATCTGACCCACGCTCCCGTCGTTTCTGGGATAGGCGCCGTTGACATCGCTCGCAAGGCCTCGGCCAAGCAGCGCATGATACAAACCCGTGTAGAATTTCACCCTGCTCTCTTCCGTCCCGCCGTAAACGCTGATCCGGCCCAGTGCTTCTTTCCACTTCTGCTCGGCCGCAGCCCGGGCTTCGTCGAAACCCATGTCGTCCGCCTCCGCAAGCAGATTCAGCTTCGCATTCTCGACCGAAGTGTACGAAAGTCCGATTTTCACGTTGACGGTCTCATCGGCCTCCGTCCTGTAGTTCAGGCTCATCATGGCCCCGGCACCCCGGATTTCAGTCCCTTCGGACGGTTCCCCGCCCTGATAGAAGACGCTTGCCGATTCCGGAGTCTTGTCGAGCACGGCATGGAAATACATCGTAACCGTAGCTCCCGGCTGGTATTTCCTGACATACTCCGGCTCGGTAACCACGTATCCCTCAACGATGTTGCCATCGAGTTTGATGCAGGCATCCTTCACGTTGCCGCTCTCACCCTGCCGGTTGCCTATGTTGAACAGGATCCGCGACGCATCCGAGGCCGGGAAGGTGTAGCGCTGAAAACCGACCCGTTCGGTCGCCGTCAGTTCCGTCCGAATCCCGTAGTCCCCGAGAACCACGGAGTAGTAACCCGGATGCGCCTGTTCGTCCCCCTTGTCGAATCTGGAACGGAAACCGCCGTCGGGATCCTCCAGCTTGCCCGGCACGGTCTTGAGCGGTCCGGTGACCGGCATCAGGGAGATCCCGCCTATCTGGAATTCATGCAGACAGGGGAAACCGTCGATGGAGGTGTGACCGTCTTCATACCCTACGGCCTCCCATCCCTGCAGATTGCCGTATGTCCCGTTGGTGGAGGCTCCGAGCTTGGCAAGGCCGAAAGGCACGGCGGCCGGAGTATAGAAAAACCAACGGCTGTGTACGGACCCCAGATTGGGATTGACATACCTGCTGAAATCCCCGTTCGATACGCTGCCGCAGCCGGCCAGGACGGTCATACCCGCCAGAACGGCAGCCAATGTTCTTTTTTTCATAATATTAGATTTCTCCTTTAAAGACAACCGGGCCTGCAACGAAGTGTTTCATAACTGTTTTACGCAAGTTGGTGGTTATCGAGTTGTGACAAGGCAAATGAATAGGCCCCGAGCGCGATGGCACGGCTGGCCCCCAGAAAACTGACGGCGATTCCCGTTTTCTTGTGACAGGCATAGCGGACCTCCTGATCGGAGAAGGGGACCTTCACCGTCTTGTCCTTCTCCTCCAGGAATGCCTCCATCCCTTCGGGAGACGACAGGTCGTATATTTCGGATTGCAGGCAGGGGAACGACATCCCGGAGAAGGTCCCCACCGGACGGTTCATCTCCTTGATCATCCCCGGAATGATGTATTTGGCCGCCCCCGAGATTCCGCCCCCGAAGACAACCAGGCCGTCCACGATGTCCAGCGCCCTTACGATCGCATCTCCGGCCATCTCGCCCAACTCCTCGAAACTCTGCACGGCCGCCCTTCTGTCGCCCGGCATCGTCCCTTCGGCAATGTCGAATATCTCCTTGGGTGAGAGGGCGGAGGCATCGCAGCCGCTCTTCTCCGCATATACCCGCTTGACGGCCCGGATGCTGACGCTCTCTTCCGCAATCAGATCCGGGTATTTCTTGTTGCGCATCAGCCATACGTCGCCGCCACAGCCGTTGTCGCCGGACAGAAGACGCCCGTCTATGACCACTCCGGCCCCGAAACCCGTCCCGAGCGTGATGCCGATCAGGTTGGAATACCGTTTGGAACTCCCGCTCTCTTCGAGCCGCCTGTTGACCGCCGGGAGCATCCCGGAGAGAGCCTCCCCGTAAGCGTACAGATTCCCGTCATTGTTGATATAGACCGGGATGCCGAACTTCTGAGAAAGGAAGGGCCCGAGCGCCACGCCGCCCCTGAATGCGGGGAAATTCGGGAGGTCGCCGATAATGCCGTTCCCGTAGTCGGCAGGACCCGGAAAAGCAAAACTGATGGCTACCGGTTCACCGCTGACGGCCTGTTTGACCTGGCTGAAGCCCCGTACCAGCGATTCGAGGCAGCCGCCCAGGTCATCGACTACCGCCGGAAGCCTTATCGGGGAGACGATTTCGTCGCCGCCCCGCATCGCAGAGAATACGAAATTGGTCCCTCCGGCATCAAGAGTCATCACGACCCTGCTGTCATGTTCATACATAGTGTCAGTATTAATAGGTCAGTCAATAGCCTCTCAGCATCTTACGTATGCCTTTATCGTCACGCACGCCTTCCCGGCAGCCCTGCCGCAGGGCGCGATGGTGTATCGGCCGACTCCGGCAGGTATTATGAAAGTCTCGGCATAATGGACGACAAACGGCTCGAAAGCATGGTCCGGACTCTCCACGACGGCCTCTTCGCCTTCAAGCAGATTCAGAACGTTGACGCTGCCGTTGGTCTCGTGCAGCACCGGAACCGTAAAGCGATGACGGCGGGTCTCGATGAATTCGTTCCGGTGCAGTCCGGTCCTCTCCTCCGTCCAGCCCTCTCCGGAGGCCACCGTCTCAAAGCGGTCGTACAGATAATCCTTCACGTATTCGGTATTGCGTTTCCAGTCGATCACATCCTTGCCGCGCTCCACGTTGATCGGACGGGGTTTCCCGTCGAGGCCGAGCCGCTGCCAGTCCCACAGCTTGAAGGTGAAGAGATTGGGCGTGGAACTGATCTCCAGCACCATGCTGTCCGACCCGGAACAGTGCACCGTACCCCCCGGAATCAGGAAATGATCGTGTTTTTTCGCATGGATCTTGTTGACGTATTTCTCCGCATCGAAAACAATCTCACCCTTTTGCGCCCGGCGCAGGTCGTCGATCATTTCCTGCGGATTCATGCCGGTTTTCAAACCGATGTACACCGTGGCATTCTCCCCGGCATCCAGCAGGTAATAGCTCTCGTCCTGGGTGTAGGGAATCCCGAAATTCTCCTTGATGAAATGGGTCGTCGGGTGTACCTGCAGGCTCAGATTGCCGCCGCCCATCGTGTCCAGGAAATCGAAACGGATGGGGAAATCCTTGCCGAATCTCGCTTCTACGGGCTCTCCGAGCACCTCGCGGCTCTTCAGCAGGATCAAATCGACGGAAGGGAGCTCGAAGCGCACGCCGTCCACATCGAAATAGAGGCTGTTCTCCTCCGGCACACAGTCAAAGCACCATCCGAAATTCTCGACGCTGCGGTCCAGGTCGCACACCTCCTTCATCCATTGTCCTCCCCACGGGGCGGGGTCAAAGAAGGGCACGACGCGGAACGGTTTTGAAGCCGTCTTCTCGATCCCGGCCATGAAGGTCTTCCGGTCAATCATTTTCGGAGACCCGGCAATATGGGTATCGACCCAGTAGTCCACCTTCCGGAACAACCGGTCCTTATGCCTGTCGCAGATCCTCCAATCGTTGAAATACCCTCTTTTATATTGGATGGAAACCGGATTCTCCCGATTGTCAATCCCCAGCGCCTTGACTTCATGCCGGCGGAAACGCTGCTGGATTTCCCACCGGGCCATGTCCGCATAGACCAGCACCGCACCTTCCGGTGCCACCAGAGAGGCGCCCGTACCTATAATAACGATATTTCCGCTCACGGCAGCCTTCTCCCGGGCCGCCGCAAGTTTGGCCTCATCAAAATAGTCGATCAGATTCAGGGCCGTAACATGCCCGAACAAAACATCATCCGTCATGAATTTTTCCGTCATGGCGCGCACCTCCTCTTCCGGGACCATCAGATCTCTCGTATGGATGATTTCGGCGGAAAAACCGGAAAATGCAGCCGCAATCTCCTCTTCATAAGTCCCGGTATACAGCTCTATTGCGAGAGCCCGCTTCCCGCCTGTCGCACGCTTAAGCTCACATATTATCGATTCCCAACCCTGTACGACCGCTCCGGAGATTTTCGTAGCGGGGAATTTGTCGTAGTTAGCGTGTCTCATAACAGATATTGCATTTGTTTGAACATATAGATTTTGTGCAAAAATAACGATTTAATTTATTTCGTGAAATTTTTTTACATTTTTTTGTAAATTTGTATCGTATTTATGGATTGACAATGAAACAGATATGATGGATATAGACCATAACAGCGACAAGCCCCTGCACATCCAGGCGGAAGAGATCATGAGGCGGCTGATCGAATCCGACGAGTACAAAAACGGCAAACTGCTGCCCAATGAAATCGAATTGTCCAAACAATTGCACATTTCAAGGAATACCTTGAGACAGGCCATCAACAAACTCGTGTACGAGGGTTTGCTGACCAGAAAAAAGGGCTTCGGGACCAAGGTCGTCAGAAAAGGAGTCGTCAGCGGCGTCAAAAACTGGCTGAGTTTCTCCCAGGAGATGAAAATGCTCGGTATCGTGATCCGCAATTTCGAACTGCACATCAGCTCCAAAACACCCAACGAGGAGATCCGGAACTTCTTCAATATGGATCCGAAATCCGGTCAGAGATGCGTCGTGCTGGAAAGGGTCCGGGGTAAAAAGGAGTACCCTTTCGTCTATTTCATCTCGTATTTCAATCCGAATCTGCCGTTGACCGGCGAAGAGGACTTTACAAAACCGCTGTATGAACTCCTCGAAAAGGAGTACGGCGTTGTCGTCAAGACCAGCAAGGAAGAGATTTCAGCCCGGCTTGCAGGAGATTTCATCGCCGAAAAGCTGGAAATAGAGGCCAACGATCCTATTTTGATCCGAAAGCGTTTCGTATATGATGAAAACGGGGTCCCGACAGAGTACAACATCGGTTTCTACCGGGCCGACAGCTTCACCTATACCATCGAAGCCCAGCGATAGCTCCGTCCCGGGCACGTTCCGGGATGCGACGGCCGGCGAGGAGGCGACAAGCGGGTTTCCGGAACGACGGCACACGCCGAATCCCGGCATTCGAAACCTAAAACTTCCCGAAGGATTCCATTTTCGGACAAAAACAGTATCTTTGCATTCGTTAAACCTGCAAACTCCATGAACGCTATCACACAAACCGATTTCGCTTTCGAAGGGCAAAGAAGCAAGTATACCGGAAAAGTCCGCGACGTATACGACATCAACGGCCAATACCTCGTCATGGTCGTCACCGACCGCATCTCGGCGTTCGACGTCGTGCTGCCCGAGGGAATCCCCTACAAAGGGCAGGTCCTGAACCAGATCGCCGCCAAATTCCTCGACGCGACGGCCGACATCCTCCCGAACTGGAAACTCGCCACGCCCGACCCGATGGTTACGGTGGGCCGCAAGTGTGAGCCGTTCAAGGTCGAGATGGTCATCCGAGGCTATCTCTCGGGACATGCCTGGAGAGAGTACAAGGCCGGAAAAAGAGAGATCTGCGGCGTGGCGATGCCCGAGGGGATGGTCGAAAACCAGAAATTTCCCGAACCGATCATCACCCCGACCTCGAAGGCCGCCGAAGGCCACGACGAGGATATTTCGAAAGAGCAGATCATCGCTTCGGGGCTGGTCAGCCGCGAAGAGTACGAGCAGCTCGAAAAATACACCCGGGCCATCTATCAGCGCGGCAGCGAAATCGCCGCAAAGATGGGACTGATCCTCGTGGACACGAAATACGAATTCGGGAAGAAGGACGGCGTCATTTACCTCATGGACGAGATCCACACGCCCGACTCGTCGCGCTATTTCTACGCCGAAGGGTACGGGGAGCGTCTCGCCAAAGGGGAGCGGCAGCGGCAGCTTTCGAAGGAGTTCGTCCGCGAATGGCTCATGGCCAACGGATTCCAGGGACAGCAGGGACAGCAGGTGCCGGAAATGACCCCGGAGATCGTTGCGGGCATCACCGACCGATATATCGAACTCTACGAGAAGATCACCGGCGAGAAGTTCGTCAAGGCCGAGGCTTCCGACACCCGGGCCATCCTGAACCGGATCGAGAAGAGTGTCTCCGAGTGCCTGAAAGGGCTGAAATAGAACGGTTAGATCTCCCCTCCCGGGAGTCTCCAAAAGCGGCAAATCGACTTTGCCGCTTTTTTTGTTGCCCCGATTTTCGGGAGCGTTCGCGGCCCGGTTTGCAGGCGGGGGGGGGAGGCGTTCGGCTCCGGAATGCCGGGAAAGCGAAAACCGTGCCGCAAGGAGCCTTATCCATACCATAAAGCCGTTCCAGGAGCATTCCCGCAGGAGCATTCCCGCGCCGGAACGACCTCACGACATACAATCCGTTGGCGGCGAGCAATGCGGATTTCGCTATAATTTTGTTCTGGTTAAATCATGAACGAATATGGCAAGTGTAAAAGTGAAATTCCGGCCGTCCACCGTCGACGGCAAGGAGGGCCGGATCTATTATCAGGTCATTCAGAATCGGGTTGCCCGGCAGCTCCGGACCGATTACCGCATTTTCAAGGATGAGTGGCTCTCCGAAACGCATTCGCTGGCAAGCCCTTCGGGAGCCCGGTACAATCACCTCCTCACCCTGCACAAACAGGTCGACTGGGATCTGAAACGCCTGGAAAAACTCATCCATCGACTGAATGCCCGGAAAGAGGGATACACGGCCGACGATATCGTCTGCGCATTCCGAGACAACGATGGGAAGCAGACGCTCTTCAGCTTCATGCAACAGCTCATCGCCCGGTTGAAACAGATGGGAAAGGCCCGAACCGCGGAAACCTATCTGGCCACACTCCGCAGCTTCATGCACTTCCGATACGGCAAGGATCTCCGGTTCGACGAGATGGACTCCGAAATGATGCAGATGTATGAAGCCTACCTGCACAACAAAGGGGTTGTGAGGAATTCGAGCTCCTTCTACCTGCGCATCCTGCGGGCCGTATACAACCGGGCCGTGGAGCAAAACCTCACGGTGCAGCGGAATCCGTTCAAGCACGTCTACACCGGAATCGACAAAACAGCCAAACGGGCCCTGCCCCTTGCAGCCATCAAGCGCATCAAAACGCTGGATCTCGCCAGCCAGCCACACCTGCAGTTTGCCCGTGACCTGTTTCTTTTCAGTTTTTACACGCGGGGGATGTCGTTCATCGACATGGCCCACCTGAAAAAGAGCGATCTGAGGGAGGGTACGCTCTCGTACCGCCGCCGGAAAACCGGACAGCAGCTCTTCATCAAGTGGGAAAAATGTATGCAGGAGATTGTGGACGCCCATCCGACGGAGCGCTCCGAGCCGCATCTGCTCCCGATTCTGGACGCTTCGCGCGACGACACCCCCACGGGATACAGGACGATCCTGCTGCGGATCAACCGCCACCTGAAAAAGATCGCCCGCATGGCGGGGATTCAGCCCGCCCTCACGCTCTACTGCGCCCGCCACTCGTGGGCGAGTGCCGCAAAGAACAAGAACATCCCGGTTTCGGTCATCAGCGAAGGCATGGGGCACGATTCGGAGGCCACGACGCAAATCTACCTCGCATCGCTGGACAGTGTGCTGGTCGACAATGCGAATTCGCTGATTCTGAACGATCTGTAATCAACAAGCCTGCAAGGTCTGCCGCCGGGCAGCCGTCATTCGGTCCGTCACCTCGAAAGGTCCGTTTGCATTTGCCGCGGCGCCCAACTTCCCGGAGCCTTGGCATTGCCGAAGAGGGAGCGGTTCGGTACAGCCCCATTGAAAACTCCTTTGCATTTGGCGGTCCTCCCGCCTTTTGCTATCTTTGCCCTGCAAAGTCCGGGTTTTTCCGGAAAATTCCAGCATGGAAGCGATTACCGAATTCCTTATCGACTGGGGCTACTGGGGCCTCTTTCTCTCGGCATTCATTGCCGGGAGTATTCTGCCGTTCAGTTCCGAAGCCGTGATGGTCGTTCTGGTCCGCATGGGGCTCGATCCCGTAGGGTGCGTGGCCGCCGCGGCTCTCGGCAACACCCTCGGCGGCATGACCTGCTACTGGATCGGAAGCCTCGGGCGAACCGAGTGGATCACCCGCCTCGGCGTCTCCACCCGCCAACTCGCCCGCGCCCGGAAGTTCCTCTCCGGACGCGGCGCGATGATGGCCTTCTTCGCCTTCCTGCCCACGATCGGCGAAGCGATTGCCGTCGTCCTGGGGTTGATGCGCAGCAACGTCTGGATTACGGCCGGCTCGATGCTCACGGGCAAGACCCTGCGTTATATCGTCATTCTGGCGTCGTTCGAAGGCGCCCTGTCCCTCTTCTGACATGGAAATCCGACAGACCGACACCCCGTCCCGCGCGTTGCTCCTGCTGGCCGACGAATCCGAAGCCTCCGTCAACGACTACCTGCCGCGCAGCCGTTGCTATGCGGTCTTCGAGGGTGACCAAATCATCGGGCAGTATCTCCTGCTGCACACACGTCCCTTCACGGCCGAGGTCGTAAACATCGCCGTAACTCCCGACCGCCAGCGGCAGGGAGTCGGGACCGCCCTGCTGCAACACGCCATCCGCTCCGCCCGTGAGGCGGGATTCCGGATCCTCGAAATCGGAACCGGAAACTCCGGCACCGGACAGATCGCCCTCTACGAACGGTGCGGGTTCGTCCGCTGCGGCGTTGACGTCGACTACTTCCGCAAGCACTACCCGGCCCCGATCTTCGAAAACGGGGTCGAATGCCGCCACATGGTACGCCTGCGCATGGATCTGCTCCCGGAATAATTCCGGATAGCTGCCCGACACCCCCTTGCCGCCGGACAAAAAAAGGTCCGGCCCCGCCACGCGGAAACCGGATCACACTGCCTTGACAAAAACTTCTCGATGCGGAGCCCCTGCCCACGGCGGGTCGGGGGTTCCCATCCGCCTGCGGATCAGGCATTCGCCGAAGCCAGCGGCGCAGCCTGCGTATAGGTACGGGCTGCCAGCTCCTTGTCGAGCATGTAGAGCCCGAACTTGTTGCCTTCGACGGCTTCGCACGCCGTAATCATCTCACGCGCCGACTCCTCCTCCTCGACCTGCTCGTCCACGAACCAGACCAGCATGTTCGACGAGGCGTAATCCTTGTCCTCGGCGGCAATCGAGGCCAGGTTGTTGATCATCGCCGTCACCTTCTTCTCATGGACCAGCGTATCCTGGAACATCTCCAGCGGCGAAGCCCATTCGGTCCGGACCGCCTCGATCGGCTTCAGGGAGACCTTCCCGTCACGCGAAAGAATGTAGTTCATCAGAATGCGGGCATGGTCCTGCTCCTCCTGGAACTGTACGTAGAACCAGTTCGCAACGCCCTTCAGCCCCTTGGCCTCGGCATCCATCGACATCGAAAGATAGAGATATGCCGACCAGAATTCGGCATTGACCTGCGCATTCAGCGCCTCATGCAATTTTTCACTCAACATAGCGGTAACTTTTTAGCTTGACACTGTTTTATTTGTTGTTTGCTGAGGCAAATATACAATAGTTTTCCGTTATTTGTGCAAAAACTTCGATCATATTATTTTATACCCCGATGGCCGGAAAATAAGGCGGCATCCGAACCGCAGTCCGAATACCGCCACACGGTGCCGTAGGGAAGTTCCGATCCGGAAGGCTGCCCGAAGCGGGGTCAGTCGTCGATGTCGACCAGCCGGAAATCCCGGTCGAACTCCAGGTCGAGGCCGTTGTCGAGTTCCACGTCATAGCTCCGGCGATCCTGCTCGATGCAGACGACCTTCCGACCGGAAAAACGGCTCGCCACACAATCCTGAATCGGTTTCGGGACAATCGCCGCTGGCACTTCGCCATATTTGCAGTCGACCTCCTTCCAGTCGCCGTTCTTCAGGAACTCGATCTTCGAGCCGTTGACGAAGATCACCTTGTACTTCTTGTCGAACCAATCCTCGTCGACCTTTGCATAGGAGACCTCCAACCCCTTGAAATGGGTCGTGATGAATTGTTGCGCGGCAGCCGGAAGCTCCCCGACGACAATGATGCGGTCGTTGCCCGCCGAGGCCGGAAGAATCGAAAGCGCAGCAAAGAGCGAGGCCATAAGAATCGTAAGTCGTTTCATAATCGTACGTTTTTATCGGTTTTAGTGAATTTCGTACTGCAAAGGTGCGGACCGAAACTGAAACGAATCTGAAAAAAGAGATGGAAACGGGAATTATTCCGGAAAATCCACCGTGAAAACATGGCGGCCGTCGCGGAAGGCATAGGCAATCCGCAGTCCGTAGAGGCGGCACACGGCATCCGCGATGGCAAGCCCCAGCCCCGTGGAACCGGGTTTCTTCGTCCCCTGGTAGAAGCGGTCGAAAATATGTCTGGCATCCAAAGGCCCCTCCGAGGCGTCGTTGTCGATCTCGAAACGCCGCGCCGAAATCCGGACATGGACCTTGCCCCCTTCGGCCCCGTGCACGAAGGCGTTCTTCACGAGATTGCCGACCAGGCTCCCCGCCAGCGAGGGGTTCATGCGGGCCGTCAGCGGCGCTTCGTCCGTCAGTTCGAGCCGGATGTCGCGGTAGGCGTAAATTTCGGCCAGGTCCTCGGCCGTGCGGCGGATCAGGGCGTTCAGGTCCACCGCCTCGGTCTCGGGGAACTGCCCGTTGTCGATCTTCGACAGCAGCAGCAGCGAACGGTTCAATCGCACCAGGTGGTCCAGCGTGCGCTGCACCTTGGCAATCTCGCCCAACTGCTCCTCGGTCAGCCCGCGGGGGTCGTCCACCAGCATCTCCAGCCGGTTGCGGCAGACCGCCAGCGGCGTCTGCATTTCGTGCGAGGCGTTGCCGATGAACTGCTTCTGCCGTTCGAACGACGATTCGGCACGCGCAGCGTACCGCTCGGCCGCCTCGTTGAGCCGCCGGAACTCCGTCACCGAGGTTTCGACCGCCAGCGGTGGATTCTGGCCGCCCACCGTATAGCTGTCCAGCCACCGCAGCAGCGCATACAACGGCCGCATCGTGCGGTGGAGCACCACGACCGTCACCAGCAGCACCAGCAGCAGCAAAAAGAGATAAAGGAAGATGATGCTGTAGAAAATCGCCTCGCGGAGATCCTCCTTCTCGATGCTCGGCGACATCACCGTCAGCTCGTACCACTGTCCGTCGGCATCCCGGAAGGTTTTGCGCAGCACCCGGGCCGGTTCGCGGTCGTCGCGCTCGGGGATGAAGATCTCCTCATCGGTATAGGTCTCCCGAGGGTGTGGAGCCGATGCACCGTCCGGCAGCCGATAAAGAAAATAGCCGCTGTTGCCGTCGGACTCCGAGCCGGGAAGCTGACGCCCCGCCAGCACCCGTTTGACAATCACTTCGGCACGCGCTTCGAGCACGTCGTCCGTCTCGTCGTTGATCTCGTCGATCATCGCAAAGTAGAACAGCGCCGCCCACCCCGCCAGCAGCAGCGAAAGCACCCACGAAAGGTGCAGCAGAATGCGGTAAACGAGTTTCACGGCCGAACGAGCTTATAACCGAATCCGTAGACGGCGCGGATCTCGATGTCGGCACCCGCATCGTGGAGCTTGCGCCGCAGGTTCTTCATCTGCGCGTAGACGAAATCGAAGTTGTCCACCTGGTCGATATGATCGCCCCAGACCCCTTCGGCCAGTGCCGCCTTGTCGACCGTATGGTTCGGGCGCGTCATGAAGTAGTGCAGGATGTCGTACTCCTTGCGAAGCAGTTCCAACGGGCGCCCCGCCACCTCCACCCTCCGGCTGTCGGGCCACAGGCGCACGTTCCCCGCGTCGAGGCTCTCGTAGCCGTCACGCTGGTGGCGGCGCAGCACGCTCCGGATCCGGGCGCTCAGCTCCGCCAGGTGGAACGGCTTCGGAAGATAGTCGTCGGCTCCCAGCTCCAGTCCCTCGATCTTGTCATCCAGTGAATCGCGCGCCGAGATGATGATCACCCCGGCCCGGTTGCGGCGGCGCTTCAACTCTTCGAGCAGCCGCAGGCCGCTGCCGTCGGGCAGCATGATGTCCAACAGGATGCAGTCATAGTCGTAGGCCGCCAGTTTGTCCGACGCCGAGGCGTAATCCGCGGCCTGCTCCACGACGTACTGCTCCCGCACGAGCGTCTGAACCATGATCTCCCGCAGGGAGGGTTCGTCTTCGACAATCAATATTTTCATAACAATCCTATTTT
Source organism: uncultured Alistipes sp. (assembly GCA_944321195.1). GTDB lineage: Bacteria > Bacteroidota > Bacteroidia > Bacteroidales > Rikenellaceae > Alistipes. The sequence continues at coordinate 8,974 of CALUKL010000031.1, read as the reverse complement.
TTCAAGAAGCGCGGTTCCGCTGATCGGGCCGCTTCCGCCCCGAAGATAACCCCCGAATCCGAAAGGAAACTGAAACGCTCCGTCCTTACCGCAGTTCGCAACGCATGATCCGCTCCCCGGCGTGTTCCCCGACAATCCGGAACCCGAGGCGGCGGTAGAGTCTCCCGGCCGGATTGGCCCGCTGCACGGAGAGCGATACCGCCGCAAAGCCCCGGCTGCGCAGTTCATCCAGCAAAGCCTGCACCAGTCTCGTCCCGACGCCCCGCCCGCGGCTGTCCGGGTAAAGGGCCACGGCCAGTTCGGGAATTGCCTCCCCGGTCCATCCGAACCCCCGCAGGCAGCGGCTCCACGCCGCACCGATCACCCGTCCGCCCGCCTCGGCCACCAGCCCGCAATCCGTTTCGCGGGTCCCGAACCCGTCGACATAGATCCGGAGTTCCGGCATCCGGATCACCTCCCGCGGCACCCGTCGTACAGGGTCCGGCTGCCAGATCGCCTCGTAGAGAAAATCCGCCAGCAACGGGGTCTCCTCCGCCCGAAGCGGGCGGATCACCACCCTGTCCATCGTCCTGTTCATACAATCCATTTACGGCTTCGTCCGGTTTCACACCGCCGTCCGGCAAGCGGTTCAGTCACCAACCAAAGATACGAAATTTCCGCCGTCCACACACGTTTCATTCACCAAAAAAGCGATGCACCCCTTTCGGAGCGCATCGCTCAATTTTCGGATAAGGGAATGCGACCGAGCTCCTTAAGAACCGTCTCATCTCCTCCCTCTCCTCACCTTCTCAGGGCGGGCCCGCAACCGGGCTTCTTGCAGAAATCACCTTGTCACTCCCTCCCCCTCTCTTCAGGAAGGTACGCAGGCAGGCGTCTTACAAAACCGCTTCAGCACCCCTTCCATCTCGTCAAGGCAGGTGCGCAGGCAGGCCGTTTGCATCGACCACTTCCTGCCCCTCTTCAGGCGAGTTCGCAGGCAGGCCGTTTACATCGGCCTCTTCCTGCTGCTGCCCCCTCTCGGCCCCGGGGTTATGCCTTCGAGCCGTCGTAGGCCCACTTCACGTAGACGGCACCCCAGGTGTATCCGCCGCCAAAGGCAGCGAGAATCAGGTTGTCACCCTTGCGAAGCTCCTTCTCGTAGTCGTAGAGGCAGGTCGGGATCGTGGCGGCCGTCGTATTACCGTTGCGGTCGATGTTGATCATGCACTTGTCCTGGGTAATGCCCATGCGGCGGGCCGTAGCATCGATGATGCGCAGGTTCGCCTGGTGGGGAACCAGGAAGCGGATATCCTCACCCGTCAGGTGGTGGCGCTCCATCATCTCCACCGAAACGTCCGACATCTTCGAAACGGCAGCCTTGAAGACCGCATGTCCGTCCCACATGATCGTGTGCCAGTTGTTCTGCACGGTCTCGATCGATGCCGGGTAGCGCGAACCGCCCGCCTTCATGTAGAGCTGCAACTCACCCGAACCATCCGAACGAAGGATCGAATCGATCACTCCGTAACCGTCGGTGTTCGGCTCCAGCAGCACGGCCGCAGCCGCATCGCCGAAGAGCGGGCAGGTCGAGCGGTCCGTGTAGTCGATGATCGACGACATCTTGTCGGCTCCCACGACGATAACACGCTTGCTCGTACCGGCCTCGATGAACTTCGCACCCGTTGTCAAGGCGAAGAGGAATCCGCTGCAGGCCGCCGATACGTCGTAGGCGAAGGCATTCTTGCAACCCGCCTGGTCGGCAATCAGGTTACCCGTCGAAGGGAAGAACATGTCGGGGGTCACCGTGGCGCAGATCACCACGTCGATCGACATCGGGTCCACACCCGTCTTGTCGAGCAGGTTCATGACGGCACGCGCTCCCATGTAGGAGGTTCCGATGCCTTCGCCCTTGAGGATGTGGCGCGTCTTGATGCCGGTATGCGACATGATCCACTCGTCGTTCGTGTCGACCATCCGGCTCAACTCGTCGTTGGTCAGGATGTAATCGGGCAGGTACTGTCCCACGCCCGTAATCGCTGCTGTTATCTTACCCATTAACTTAACTTTTGCTTACTCTTGGTGATAAACTTTAATTTTTGAACGCCTGCTGCAGTTTCGCCGTCAGACCGGCCTTGATGACCTGCTCGGTCGACAGGATCATGCTCTTGATGGCCTTCGGCGACGAACAGCCGTGTCCGATGATGATCGGAGCATTGACTCCCAGTACGGGCGTACCGCCCACGTTCTCGTAATTCATGGCGTCCCAGAAGGCATTGCGGCCGCCCAGCGCCAGATTGATCCGATAGAGGCCCTCGGCCATCTTCAGCACCGTGTTACCCACGAAACCGTCGCAGACGATCACATCGGCAACCTTGCCCGAGAAGATGTGCGAACCCTCGACATTGCCCACGAAATGGATCCGGCTGTCGGCCTTCAGCAATTCGTAAACGGCCTTGGCCTGTGCATTGCCCTTGGTCTCCTCCTCGCCGATGTTCAGCACGGCGACACGAGGATTCTCGATCCCCAGCACCGACTCGGCGTAGATCGAACCGATCAGACCGTACTGAGCCAGCACTTCGGGTTTGCAATCCACGTTGAGACCCACGTCGAGCAGCAGCGCCGGGCGTCCTGCGACCGTGGGGACCAGGGACGAGATCGTCGGGCGGATGACCCCTTCGATCGTTTTTACGGCATACATCGAGCCGACCATCATTGCGCCCGTGGACCCGGCGCTGGCAAAGCCGTCGACGGCTCCTTTGGCCAGGTATCCGAACCCTACCGTGATGCTCGAATCGCTCTTGGTTTGAAAAGCTTTGGCCGGGTGGTCGCCCATCTCGATCACTTCGCTCGTGGGAACGATGGTGAACCGCTCGGCAGGACACCCGTCCGAAGCGAGTACGGACTTGATTTTCTGCTCGTCACCGAACAGGACGATCCGGCTCTCCGAACCGATCGCATCAAGTGCCATGACAGCACCCTTGACGGCCGCTTCGGGTGCGAAATCGCCGCCCATGGCGTCTACACCAATCTTTATCATACTCGTACGAATTGGTTGAAACTTCGAACCCGACTGCTCCGGAATCTGCGAGAAATCCCTGCAAACCGGGCCCTTCTTGAACTGAAAAAGAGGCCTCCCGACCCGGGAATGCACTCTTCTCGACCGAATTTATTCGGCTGCCTTCTTCTCGATGGCGAGCTTGCCACGATAGAAACCGCACTCCGGGCATACTCGGTGGTAAAGAACCGAAGCCCCGCAGTTCGAGCAGGTTACGACCGTAGGAACGACAGCCTTGTAGTGAGTTCTGCGCTTGTCGCGTCGCGTCGACGAGATTTTGTGTTTAGGATGTGCCATTTTACAACTCTAATTTATAGTTCGACTTTTAAATCATTGCTTCTCTCTCTCCGGGTCCGCCGCATCGGCAGCCTGCGAGGTCTTGGCCACCATCTGCTCGCGCAGGGCGGCCAACTTGGCCCACTCGCCGTCGTTGTGCCCGCGGGCGGCAGCCTGCGCCTCGATGGCGGAGAATTCACGGTCCGAGACGATCCGGAAACGCTCCAGCATCTCGGGATTGCACTCCCCTTCGGGATGCACCCGCTGGTAGGGCAGCGACAGCACGATGCTCTCGTAGATATACTGTGCGAGATCCACCTGCTCCTCGCCCGGCAGCAGCCACAGCACTTCGCCGTCGTATTCGCGCACCTCATCGGAGAACTTCACCAGCAGACGCCCCTCGAAATCGATGGGGATGCGGCAATCCTCCAGGCAGCGGTCACACGCCACGACGACATGGCCCGAAATCGAAACATCGAGCACGAGCTGCGACTCCTCCCGATTCAGGTCGACCCGCACCTCGCACGCTCCGTCCTTGATTTCCGTGTTCTCGAAGGCTTCGAACAACGATTTATCCACCGCAAACCGGAATTCGTGGTGACCGTTTTTCAACCCTTTGAAGGCAATCGAATATCGCTGTGTTTCCTCCATTTGAACACATTTAGTGCGCAAAGTTACGAAAAAATAAGACATTTGCAAAGAAAACTAAGAGTTTTAGCATCCAGGCCCCCGGACTGCAAGCTCCGGAGAGAGCTCCGAGGCGGTGAAAAATTTGCTTTTGCCCACGACTTGCGCTATCTTTGTCCCGACATGGAGGAACAAGGTTTCAAAATCGAGTTGAAAAGCCGCTACGACGAGTGGTGGCGCTACAATGCCGACCTGATGTGCGGTTGTTTCGATGCCGACGACAACCGCATCGGATTCGCTTCGGCGGCTTCCGATGTGGCGGACGTAGGGGCGAATCTCTCCGTGCGCCCGGCCGACATTCCTGCGGCCCGGAGCGTCGTCCTGACCACGCCGCCGTGTCATCACCTGGTGCTCTACGTCTACATCATCCCCCACACGTTGCCCGCCGGCAACGACATCGACTCCACCCGCCCCTTCGAGGCCGAGATCCGCATCTCCCGGGGCGGAAAGTTCCTGTGCACCGAGAAGCGCGCCATCAACCAATGGTCGGGAGCGTCGATCGAGCTGAAAATCAACAATTAGAACTTAACAGACAAATCCCGGGGCAATCCGGCGATCTCAGCAATCGGGAGCCCGGGGATCCCGGACAGCCGCTTCACCCGTTCATTCCCGCTCGACGGGGAATCCGGCACAGACCGAATCCCTGGATTTCCGCTCAAGGTGGAAATGTCCGGTTCGATCCGCCGCCACGAAAAACACACGGGAAACAGCAACCGCCCGCGCCCCGTCCATTGTAAAACGCCGTTCAAGCCGACCAACCCCACAAAAAAAGGACGCCCCTTGCGGGGCGTCCTTTTTCGAATCGCGGCTCAGACTACTTGTTGTAAGCCTTCATCACCGAGATGAGGTCGAGCACCTTGTTCGAGTAACCCCACTCGTTGTCATACCAGGCAACAACCTTTACGAAGGTGTCGGTCAGTGCGATACCGGCAGCCTTGTCGAAGATCGACGTACGGGGATCGCCCAGGAAGTCCGACGATACGACAGCCTCCTCGGTGTAACCCAGCACACCCTTCAGTTCGCCTTCCGAAGCCTCCTTCATGGCAGCGCAGATCTCCTCGTACTTGGCCGGTTTTGCCAGGTTGACCGTCAGGTCGACAACCGATACGTCGAGGGTCGGAACGCGCATCGACATACCCGTCAGCTTGCCGTTCAGCGAGGGGATCACCTTGCCTACGGCCTTGGCAGCACCCGTCGACGAGGGGATGATGTTGCCCGAAGCGGCACGGCCGCCGCGCCAGTCCTTCATCGAGGGACCGTCTACGGTCTTCTGCGTTGCGGTGGTCGAGTGAACCGTCGTCATCAGACCGTCCGTGATGCCGAACTTGTCGTTCAGGACCTTGGCGATCGGGGCGAGGCAGTTCGTGGTGCACGATGCGTTCGAAACGATCTTCTGGCCGGCATAGGTATCGGTGTTCACACCGCATACGAACATCGGCGTAGCGTCCTTCGAGGGGGCCGACATAACCACGTACTTGGCACCGGCAGCCAGGTGAGCCTGAGCCTTCTCCTCGGTCAGGAACAGACCCGTCGATTCAACAACGTACTCGGCACCAACCTCGTTCCACTTCAGGTTTGCGGGATCCTTCTCGGCCGTCACGCGGATAGCGTGGCCGTTGACGATCAGCTGGCTCTTCTCGACGTTGTAGTCGATCTCGCCCTTGAACTGGCCGTGCATCGTGTCGTACTTCAGCATGTAAGCCAGGTAATCTACCGGGCAGAGGTCGTTGATACCTACGATCTCGTACTTGTCAGTCTGCGTGCAGGCAGCACGGAAAACCATACGGCCGATACGACCGAAGCCGTTGATACCGATTTTGATAGTTGCCATAATGTTTTGAATTATTTGTTAATAAAACCTTGCGTTATTTTTTTCACAGCGCAAAAGTACATACTTTAAATATTATACGCAAATAAAAATTTAATTTTTTTACGAACCTTGCGCCCAACGCCTTCCGCAGCTCGGCGCACCCCGGCAAAATCCGGACCGCAACGGCTAATGCGCGGCCAGTTTCGCCCGCTTGGCCATCGCCGAGGCGAAGACGAAATCGTTCAGTTCACGGTTCTCCGCATGGAGGATCTCCTCCTTGGTCCCCTCCCACCACTTGCGGCCCTCGTGGATATAGACGATCTTCTCGCCGATCTCCATCACGGAGTTCATGTCGTGCGTGTTGATGATCGTCGTCATGCCGTACTCGTGGGTGATCTCGTGGATCAGATTGTCGATGACAATCGAGGTCTGCGGGTCGAGGCCCGAGTTGGGCTCGTCGCAGAACAGGTAGCGCGGATTCATCACGATGGCCCGCGCAATGGCCACCCGTTTGATCATGCCCCCCGACAGCTCCGCGGGATAGAGCCGGTTGGCATCCTCCAGCCGCACGCGCCGCAGGCAGAAATTCACCCGTTCGAGTTTTTCGCGCTCGCTCTGCGCCGTGAAGAGGTCCAACGGCAACTTGACGTTCTCCTCGACGGTCGACGAGTCGAGCAGCGCCCCGCCCTGGAAGATCATCCCGATATCCTTGCGGATGCTCTTGCGCTCGCGGAACCCCAACCGCGAAAAGTTCACGTCGTCGTACCACACGTCGCCCGAATCGGGTTCGTGCAGCCCCACGAGGGTTTTCAGCAGCACGGTTTTGCCCGAACCGCTGCGTCCGATGACGAGGTTCGTCTTCCCGGTCTCGAACGCCACCGAGATGTCGTCGAGCACCACGCGCCCGTCGAACGACTTGACGATATGTTCGGCCCGTATCATATCAGCAGCACCTGGGTCAGAATCAGGTCGAACAACAGGATCACCACGCAGCTGACGACCACGGCGCGCGTCGAGGCCGCACCCACTTCGAGCGAGTTGCCGCGGGCGTTGTAGCCGAAAAAGGCCGAGATCGAGGTGATGATATAGGCGAAAAAGACCATCTTGATGAGCGTGTAGACGATCGAGTAGACCTTGAAGTCCATGTGCAGCCCCTCGACATAGTCCGCCGGGATCATGATGCCCGTCACGGCGGCGATGGCCCAGCCGCCGATCACGCCGATCAGGATCGAGAGGATCGTCAGGAACGGGAAGAAGAGCATCGCCGCAATGATCTTCGGAAGAATGAGATACGAGGCCGAATTGACGCCCATGATCTCCAGGGCGTCGATCTGCTCGGTGATGCGCATCGTACCGATTTCCGAGGCGATGCTCGACCCGACCTTTCCGGCCAGGATCAGCGCCACGACGGCCGACGAGAACTCCAGGATCATCGTCTCGCGCGTGGCATAGCCGATCAGCGACTTCGGAATGAAGGGCGAATCGAGGTTGATCGACATCTGCAGCGCGATCACCGCACCGATGAAGACCGAGATGATGGCCGTCAGACCGATCGAATTGACGCCCAGCGACTCCATCTCGTAGATGATCCGCCGACGGTAGATCACGGCCTTCTCCGGACGGGAAAAGACCTTTCCCATCAACATGAAATAGCGTCCTATGAGCCCGAATACCCGCAGCATGTCAGTTTTTCTCCTCTTCGAAATCGATATAGTCGCCCACGTCGCTCGAAACCCGCTTCTCGGGGGCGTCGGAGGTGCGGTGAACACGCACTTCGCCTTCGCGGCGGCCGTGCCGGGGCTCTTCCTGCGTGAAGGAGCTGCCGAAGCCCCCCTGCCGGGGATCGAATCCCCCGCGGCCGAACTGCTCCTCCATCTGCCTGCGCATCTTGTAGATCCGCCAGCGGAAAAGAAGCATCAGCCCCACAACCAATAAAATCAGTCCCATGACAATATAAAGTATCACAATGGCGATGCCCTTGAGCAGCGCCGGGGCGCAAAGCGCCAGAAAAAGAATGACGAGCGTCGTGAGCGGATTGCGCTGCACGAAACTCACCAACGAATCTATGATTGACAAAAAGAAATTCATCTCTCTTCCGGATTCCGGGTTTCATCGCAAATCTCCATGCCGGAGCGGCTGCAAAGTCCGCGCCGCAGCCGACAGCGCCCCTTCGGGGATCGCCCGCGCATGGATTATCTTTGCAAAGGTAGCGAAATTTATGCGTATTTCAATTAATTGTCGTAAATTTGGTGCTCGAAAACAAATCTCATCCCAAATATGTTAACGCCTCTGACAGCCATTTCGCCCGTCGACGGACGCTACCGTAACAAAACGGAAAAACTCGCCGATTATTTTTCGGAACAGGCGCTGATCCGCTACCGGATCCGTGTCGAAGTGGAATATTTCATCGCGCTGTGCGAACTCCCGCTGCCGCAGCTCGCAGACATCGACCACACGAAATTCGCCGACCTGCGCGCCCTCTACACCGATTTCTCCGCGGCCGACGCCGAACGGGTCAAGGAGATCGAGTCGGTCACGAACCACGACGTCAAGGCCGTCGAGTACATCATCAAGGAGAAGATGGACGCCCTGGGGCTGGAGCGCTACAAGGAGTTCGTTCACTTCGGCCTCACTTCGCAGGACATCAACAACACGGCCATCCCGCTCTCGATCAAGGAGGCGCTGGCCGGGGTCTACTACCCCGCCGTCGAGGAGGTCCGCGACAAGCTGGCGTCGTTCGCCGAGGAGTGGCGCACGGTGCCGATGCTGGCCCGCACCCACGGGCAACCCGCCTCGCCCACGTCGCTCGGCAAGGAGTTTTCGGTATTCGTCGAGCGTCTTGAAAAGCAGTTGGTCATGCTTCACGACATCCCCGTCCCGGCGAAGTTCGGAGGCGCCACGGGCAACTTCAACGCCCACCACGCCGCCTATCCCGCATACGACTGGGTGGCCTTCGCCAACCGCTTCGTGAACGGGACGCTGGGGCTGAGCCGTTCGCAATACACGACGCAGATCGAGCACTACGACAACCTGGCGGCCATCTTCGACGCCATGAAGCGCATCGACACCATCCTGATCGACCTCTCGCGCGACATGTGGACCTACATCTCGATGGAGTACTTCAAGCAGCGCATCAAGGCCGGCGAAGTCGGGTCGAGCGCCATGCC
>CALUKL010000030.1 GCA_944321195.1 uncultured Alistipes sp. | reverse complement strand
TGTTGGCCCAACAACCCCCGGTGGAGGCCCGCATTGCCGGTCTGGAGAACAACGAGGAGTATATGTCGCTGCTGCGGGAGGATGCCCGGCTGCAGGAGCGCGAGGATTCGATCGTGAATGCCGTGGCAGTCCTGCGCGAACGCCTGCGCGAGGATCCGGTGCAGCGTCAGCGCTATTCGCAGGAGATCCTGCAGCTCGAAAGCCGGATCTTCGAGATCCGCAACGCCAAGGGCCGCCTGATCGACCGCATCAATTCGATCGAACAGGAGTGGGTGCTGGCCAATCTGGACGGTGCGGTTTCCGGGGCGGGCGCCGTGCGCAACACGCCGGTGTCGGGGATTCCCGATTCGCTGAAGGTCCGCAACCTGGTCGACAACCTCTATTTCCGCGAGCACCTGGCCGAAACGGACTATGCGGCCCTGTGCGAGGCGCAGCGCCTCGAAACCCGGGCTGCGGAGTACGTGAACCGCTATTTCGCCAACCATGCCACGCTGACCGAACTCGCCGAGACGTATGGTACGGTGCAGAACGAGGCCGAAGCGATGGATATTTTCGGGCGTCTGACGGCCCTGCAGGGGGTGAACCGCATGCTGGGGGATTCGCTTGCCGAGGTCTGGAACTACATCTTCGACAACAAGAACTACGCCTACGGGTACATCCTCGACGAACTGGGGCGTGAGGAGATCCTCTCCCGCGAGGAGGAGGAACTGGCCCGGGCCGCGCGGCAGCTCACCGAACTGCGCGGTGCAACGGCTTCGGACGCCGTGGCAGACTACTTCCTGCGCAAGCGCGTGATGGTCGATTACGAGGGCGCCGTGGCCGGGGAGCTGGCACTCGATGCCGCGCGCGATTCGCTGCGTGGCGTGGCGGAGCAGATCGGTGCGGTGGATTTCCGCCTGCCCCGCATCGATGTCGCCGAACGCTACTTCCTCGACTACGACAGCGTGTCCTTCTCGTCGAAACGCAAATACTCGTACCAGAACCCGATCCCGGAGTGCAAGGTCTACGCCAACGGCACGATCTACCGGATCCTGCTCGGGACGTTCAATACGAAGCGTGCCGCCGCGACCTTCCGCGGGGCCTACCCGCTCTTCTACCTGATCGACGAGGCGGGCAAGTGGAACTACTATACCGGAGGTTTCGCCACGCTCGAAGAGGCCGAAACGGCGCAGAAACTCCTGAAGGAGCATGGCTTCGTCCGTCCCGAAGTGGTGGTCTGGACCGACGGCGTGATGCGCAACCTCTCGCGCGATCCCGTGGCGCAGGACCTCGCCTACCGGGTGGAGATCACCGGGACCGACGCCCTGTCGGATGCCGTGAAACAGGTGATCGCCGAGACGGCCTCCGGGCATGAACTCTCGCGGGTCGGGCAGCAGATCTTCGTCGTCGGAGGCTTCACCGACCGGGCCGTGGCCGACCGGCTGGCCGATGCCGTCCGGCTGGCGGACCCCGCCCTTGAAATAAAAGTAGTCGAAATCTCCCAACCTTGAGATTTTTTTCCTACCTTTAGCCTTATAAACCCGCCCAAAGGACCCGCTTATGGAACTCTTCTATATCATCCTGCTCGTCTTCCTCGGCCTGCTGTTCCTGGTGGCCGAACTGGTGCTGCTGCCCGGCGTCTCGGTCGGGGCCATCCTGGCCATGGCCTGCTACGGAGGCTCGATCTACCTCGCCTTCCGGGATTTGGGAACCGCGGCCGGAGTTACGGTTATCGTCGTGATCCTGCTGCTGTCGCTCGTCGCGGTGGTCGTGTCGTTGCGGGCCAAGACCTGGCAGCGCTTCTCCCTCAAGCAGGAGATCCGCTCGTCGAGCATGCCCGTGCTGCCCGCCGAGGAACTCCGCATCGGCCAGCACGGCGTAACCCTCTCGCGCCTCTCCCCGATGGGAAAGGTCGAGATCGACGGCAAGGTCTATGAGGCCAAGTCCACGGGAGCCTACGTCGATCCCTGGCAGGAGATCGAGGTCGTGGGCTTCGAAAATTTCAGCGTCATCGTAAAAACCCTCCAATAAAACTTCGAACGTATGGATCTTCAGGTAGGAATGATCGTGTTGATCGTCTTCGTGAGCCTCTTCGCCATCTGGCTCGTCTTCTATTTCATCCCCGTGGGGTTGTGGTTCTCGGCTCTGGTGTCGGGCGTAAGGATCAGTCTGCTGCAGCTGGTGCTGATGCGCTGGCGCAAGGTCCCGCCTTCGACCATCGTCTCGTCGATGATCGAGAGCACGAAGGCCGGGCTGACGCTCAACCCCAACGAACTCGAAGCCCACTATCTGGCTGGCGGCAACGTCACCAATGTGGTTCATGCGCTGGTCTCGGCACAGAAGGCCAATATCCTGCTCGACTTCAAGATGGCCACGGCCATCGACCTGGCGGGCCGCGATGTCTTCGAGGCCGTGCAGATGTCGGTCAACCCGAAGGTGATCAATACACCGCCGGTGGCTGCCGTGGCCAAGGACGGTATTCAGCTCATTGCCAAGGCCCGCGTGACGGTGCGTGCCAACATCAAGCAGCTGGTCGGCGGGGCCGGTGAGGAGACCGTGCTGGCGCGTGTCGGCGAGGGGATCGTTTCGTCGATCGGTTCGGCCGACTCGCACAAGATCGTGCTCGAAAATCCCGATTCGATCTCGCGCGTGGTGCTCGAAAAGGGGCTCGATGCCGGAACGGCGTTCGAGATTCTCTCGATCGACATCGCCGATATCGACGTGGGCAAGAACATCGGCGCCCAACTGCAGATGGACCAGGCGCAGGCCGACAAGAACATCGCTCAGGCCAAGGCCGAGGAGCGGCGTGCGATGGCCGTGGCTTTGGAACAGGAGAACAAGGCCAAGGCGCAGGATGCCCGTGCCAAGGTGATTCTGGCCGAAGCCGAGGTGCCGCTGGCCATGGCCGAGGCCTTCCGCAACGGAAACCTCGGCATCATGGACTATTACAGGATGAAGAACATCATGGCCGATACGCAGATGCGCGAGACCATCGCCAAACCGGAGAAGAAATAGTTCCTTCCGGTCCATACCATGCGGGGCGTTGTCATGACGCCCCTTTTTTCAAACCTTTTCCATTCAACCCCGAAACGATGAAAACGATGAAGAAGATTCCTTTTCTGCTGTTTTTTCTGTGGCTGAACGTGGCCGCTTTTGCCGCACGGATCGATACCGTGGCGGTCTTCAGTCCCAAGATGCAGCGCGACATCCCGGCCGTTGTGGTTGTTCCCGATGCGGCTGCCGCTGCTGCCGACGACTCCACTGCCGGGGCGCGGCGTTTCCCGGCGCTCTACCTGTTGCACGGACATGGCGGTTCTTATCTTTCGTGGCTCGGGATCTGCGATCTGGGCTCGTTTGCCGACCGCCTGGGGCTGATCTTCGTCTGCCCCGACGGTGAAAACAGCTGGTACTGGGACAGCCCGCTTGATCCCCGGTCGCAGTTCGAGACCTTTGTCTCGACGGAGCTTGTCGACTGGGTGGATGCCCGCTACCCGACGGTCCCCGCCCGCGAGGGGCGCGCCATCACGGGCCTGAGCATGGGCGGACACGGCGCCCTGTGGGTGGCCCTGCACCACAAGGACCGCTTCGGGGCCGCAGGATCAACCTCCGGGGGTGTGGATATCCGGCCTTTCCCCGATTCGTGGCACATGAAGAACCAGTTGGGCGAGCGCGACGAGAACCCCGAACGGTGGGATGCCCATACGGTCATCGAACAGGTCGACAGCCTGAAAAACGGCGAACTGGCCCTGATCTTCGACTGCGGTTACGAGGATTTCTTCTACCAGGTGAACTTGAACCTGCACGACAAACTCCTCAAGCAGGGCGTCGGGCACGATTTCCAGGTGCGGCCCGGTGCGCATAACGGAGCCTACTGGTCGATTTCGCTCCCCTCGCAACTGGTCTTCTTCGAGCGTTATTTCCGCACGCACACCGCTCAGTAGCTCTCTTCGCTGGCCTCATCGGACAGCGCTTCGGCGGCAGGGATGCTGCCGAGCCCGTCCTGGCACTTGACGGCGGTGTGGGTGCCGTTCCCCGTTTCAATTTTCCCGTCGGACATATACTATATGCGTTTATAATTCGTTAGGAAAGAAGCGGCAATAATTGCCCTCCGGATGCAAAATTCGAAAGTACGTTATAGGAATTGTCCCGCTTTTTGGTATCTTTGCAACGGTTTTTGGAATTGAAATTCAGTAATACACGATGGATATGAAAAGACTCGCTGGGTGGTGCTCGGTTCTTGCCGCCGCCCTTTTCATCTCGTGCGGCGACGACGATGTGACCGGTTCGCTCGCCTTCGATTCGCCCGCCGTCTTCTTCACGCAGGGCGAGACGGCTTCGGTGTCGGTCCACTTCACGGCCTCGAATCTCAACAGCTTCACGGTCTCCAGCAAACCCACCGGGTGGGATGACGTGACGGTGGATGCCGCGACGCAGACCGTTCGGGTGACGCCGCCCTCGTCGTTCGACGATGGGGAGGATAAAACCGGCACGGTGACCTTGAGCGGTACGGGCGGCGGCGGTGCTTCGGGCTCGGCCTCGCTCTTCGTCGGGGTGGTCGACCGTAAGGACTTCTCCTCGGAGGCGGCCAACAGCTACATCGCCAACAAGAAGGAGACCCACTACCTGTTCGATGTCGAGCATTGCAGCGACGTTCCGTCGCTGGCAACGGCATCGGTGGGGATCATCTGGCAGAGCGCTTCGAGCCTGATCCAGTACCTGACGCTGCAGAACGGAAAGGCTTCGTTCTACGTGGGCGCGGACAGCGACGACGGGACGAAGATCAAGTCGGGAAATGCCCTGATCGGCGCCTACGATGCCGCCGGAACGCTGCTCTGGAGCTGGCACGTCTGGGCGGCGGATTACGACCCGTCGGACGCTGCAAACCAGCGTTCGTTCAACGGCTATACGATGATGGACCGCAACCTCGGAGCCCTCGCGTCGTCCAATGCGTCGGACGAGGAGATCCTCGCCTCCTACGGGCTCTATTACCAGTGGGGCCGCAAGGACCCCTTCATCGGCCCGGGAACCTACAACTTCTCCAGCGGTACGGCCGCCACGATGTACAACGGCAACAATTCGAGCGTGACCGCCACGCCGGTGGCTTCGGATGCCGCAACCGGAACGGTGGAGTATGCCCGGCTCAATCCGATGACTTTCATCACGGGGGTCGAGGAGTCGGGGTATGACTGGTTGTGGAGTGCGGGTTCCGATGCCCTGTGGAGCGCTCCCGGCACGGCCAAAAGCCTCTATGATCCCTGTCCGGCGGGGTGGCGCGTGGCTCCGGCCGCAGCATTCGAAGGGCTGACCCCCGATGCGGAGAACCTGGCGTGGGCCAATACGAAATACAGCGTGACGCTTGCCAAGGATGGCGTTTCGTCGCTCTTCATGGGTGCCGGGCGCCGGACCTACCTCGACGGGAAGTATCAGAACGTCCATGTCGCAGGGTATGATCCCAAGAGTACGCGGGCCGATGAGGCGCAGCCCTGGGTCGGACTCTACTGGACATCCGGGGTGCAGGCTGCCGACCGGCTCGCTACGGCGGCCTACTTCTACTACGGCGATGCGTCGGCCGTGCAGAGCAACTATGGGTTGCGGCGTGCCGGAGCTCTTCCGGTGCGTTGCGTGAAGGCCGAGTAGGCGGGTACGGTGTGCCGGGACCGAAGCATTGCGATTGTCCGGGCGGAGGCGTGATGAGGCTGGATACGGCGGGTTTCGACCCGTAATCTGTGATTTGAACGGGAACAGGAGTTTTTTGACCGGTTCGGTTGGGGGGCCACAAACCATGCATGGAGTGGTGGCGCTCTAACCGTCATTGCCCCAAAACTGTTTGGGTATATCACCTCTTTCCGCTGGACGCGTGAATTCATTGTAAGACCCGATCCAGCATCCTTTAACCATGCTTCTATTTTGGTCCCGACCGTAAGGGGACCGGTTGGCGCTGCATTTCAGGCTGGAGGTGGAGATTCCTACTTGCAAAGAGTTGATGTGGTACCTATTTCGGATAAAGATGTTATTTTGGATGGTCTGATCTGAAACATGCGTGTTATGAAGCGAATCTTGTTGCCGATATGGCTGGCTACGGCGGTTTTTTGGGTGTCGTGTTGCGGAATGGCCTGCGATACCCCTTCGATGGCCCGGATGCGGGATGCGTTCCGAAACGTACCGGAAGAGATACCATTTGCGGTGTATTGGTACTGGGTATCCGACAATATCTCCGAGGAAGGGGTGGTTCGTGATCTCGAGGCCATGAAGGCGGTGGGGATCAACCGCGCTTTTATCGGCAATATCGGCATCGGTGACCAGCCTTACGGGGAGCATACGCTCTTTTCTGCGGAGTGGTGGCGCGTGATGCACGCCGCATTGAAGCGGGCCGGTGAACTTGGTATTGAGATCGGCATTTTCAACAGCCCGGGGTGGAGCCAGTCGGGCGGCCCGTGGGTCAAACCGGAGCAAAGCATGCGTTATCTGGCTTCGGTGCAGACCGTTGTCGAAGGGCCAGTCCGGTTCGAGGGACCGCTTCCGGATGTAGGCCCCGATGCGGAAGACGTACGGGTTATCGCGTATCCGTTGCCGGAGGAGGCAGAGAGTCATACGAAACGGATTGAAAAGATCGACGGTCGGGAGCTCCTTCTGGACTGGAGCGTGTCGGGGAAGCAGCCGATGCGCAGCCTTACGATCCGGGTGGACCGACCGGTCCTGACATCCGCGGAGCTCTATTGCCGCGAGGCGGGCGAATGGAGGCTGCTGAAGCAGTTCTCCATCGACCGCTCCAACCTGCAGATGAATGTGGGGTTCGATCCGCTGGCTCCGATTGTGGTATCCCTCCCCGAAACGGATGCGTCGGATTACCAGCTGGTCGTGCCGGCTCCGGGCGGTTTCGATGTCGAGGCCACGCTTTCCTCGCTTCCGCTGGTGGAACGCTTCCCGGAAAAGACACTGGCCAAGATGTTCCAGACCCCGCTCCCCATGTGGCATGATTATCTTTGGGAGCCGCAGCCCGCTGTGCCGGCGTCGCTTTCGGTCGATCCGGCTGACGTGATGGACATTACCTCGCATTTCAGCGGCGGGGTGCTGCATTGGGAGGTGCCTCCCGGAAAATGGCGGATAGAGCGCCTGGCCATGCGTTCCACGACCGTGACCAATGGCCCGGCAAGTCCCGAAGGGTTGGGACTCGAGATCGACAAGATGAGCAGGAAACATGTGGTGAGCCATTTCGATGCTTTCATCGGCGAGATCATGCGCCGGATCCCTGCAGAAGACCGCCGGACATTCAAGGTGGTCGTACAGGACAGCTATGAGACCGGCGGGCAGAACTGGACCGACGACATGGCTGAGCGTTTCGAGCAGACCTATGGCTACGATCCGCTGCCCTACCTCCCGGTGCTCCACGGTACGGTCGTCGGAAGCCAGGACCTTTCCGACCGGTTCCTGTGGGATCTCCGCCGCCTGATCGCCGACCGGGTCTCCTACGACTACGTCGGCTGTTTGCGGGAGGAGTGCCACAAGCACGGGTTGACAACCTGGCTGGAAAATTACGGCCATTGGGGATTCCCGGGCGAATTCCTGCAATACGGCGGACAGTCCGACGAGGTGGCCGGGGAGTTCTGGAGCGAGGGCTCGCTGGGCGACATCGAGAATCGTGCGGCCTCATCTTGTGCGCATATTTACGGGAAACGCCGTGTTTGGGCAGAATCGTTCACGGCCGGGATGCCGGGTTTCAGCCGCTACCCTTACCGAATGAAACAGCGCGGGGACCGTTTTTTCGCCGAAGGTATCAACAGCACGCTGCTCCATGTCTATATCCATCAGCCCTACGAGGAGCGGTTCCCGGGCATGAGTTCCTGGTTCGGGAACGAATTCAACAGGAAAAATACCTGGTTCGGGCAGTTGGATGTTTTCATCGACTACCTCAAGCGCTGCGGCTACCTGTTGCAGCAGGGCCGTTATGTGGCCGATGTGGCCTATTTCATCGGGGAGGATGCGCCCAAGATGACGGGCGTGTGCGATCCCGCGCTTCCGGACGGCTATTCGTTCGATTATATCAATGCCGAAGTGCTGCTGGAGCATGCGAAGGTGCGTGACGGGCGGCTGGTGCTTGACGGTGGGATGGAGTACCGCGTGCTGGTGTTGCCGAAACTCCGGACCATGCGGCCCGAGCTGCTCGCTGCGATCGAACGGATGGTCCGTGACGGCCTGATCGTACTCGGCCCTGCTCCGGAACGTTCTCCCAGCCTGGCTGGATACCCCGGGGCGGATGAACGGGTGAAAGAGACGGCGGCACGGATGTGGCGCTTCGGGCCCGGAGAGACCTGCCACGCCTATGGCAAGGGACGTATCTTTGATGACGGCTGTTCGCTGGGAGAGGTCTTTGCCGCACTATCGATGCGTCCCGACTGCCGTATCGAGGGTGAGAATACGGAAGTCCGTTTCATTCATCGAACGACGAAGCAGGGCGAGGTCTACTTTTTGTCGAACCAGCAGGAGCGTAAGGTCACGTTTGACGCCCTTTTCCGGACGGACCAGGGTGCGCCGGAGTTGTGGGATGCACTGACCGGACAGATTCGCCGCCTCCCCGAGTTTTCGCGGCGGGACGGGGTTACCTCCATCCCGATGGAGCTCGAACCTTATGGCAGCGCGTTTGTGGTCTTCGACCGGACGAAAGAGGCACAGCACTCTTCTGCGAAGAATTTTCCTGAATCGACGATGCTGGCCCGGATCGAAGGCCCGTGGAGCGTCACCTTCGAGGGGCTGGATGCCCCCGAAACCCCGATTGTTTTCGACTCGCTCCGCGACTGGACGACTTCGGACGATCCCAGTATCCGCTATTTCTCCGGAACGGCCCGTTACCGGCACTCTTTCGAGATCGACAGCCTCGGTTCGGGGTGCGTCTGTGTCGACCTGGGCAAAGTGATGGTCATGGGCAAGGTCTTCCTGAATGGAACTTGTGCTGGGGGAACGTGGACTCCGCCGTATCGTGTCGACGTGACCGGTCTGATCCGAGAGGGTACGAATACGCTGGAGATCGAGGTGGCTAACAATTGGATGAACCGGCTGATCGGTGACCAGCAGCTGCCGTCCGGGCAACGAAAGACCTGGACTCCCGTCAACCCGTGGACTGCTTCATCGGAACTGCAGCCGTCCGGACTGCTCGGTCCCGTGGTCGTCGAGAAATTCGATTATGAGGAAATAAAATAAAAGTTGGCCGGAACCGGTCCAATCTGGACGAAAAGGTTTATTTTTGTACTGCATACAGTCGTAAAAATAAACCGAAAGATGAAACAGATCTATTTTATCGGCCTGTTCTTGACGGGCCTTTTCGTCGTGGGAGGCTGTTCCGAGAAGCGGGATTCGGCGCCTCGGGTCGAGATTTCTCCGACCGTCCGGACCCGGGTGTCGGGTCTCTATTTTGACCGTGGCGACCGGATCGGTCTGACGATCCTGAAAGGGGCGGAGCCTTATGTCCGGAACTTCCCCATGACCTATGACGGGTCGGTCTTCACCGATCCGGGGCTCGTCTGGTACGACGACTCGCAACAAACGGCAACCCTGACGGCCTATTACCCCTATATGGAGTCGGGTACTCCCGAGGAGTTCTCCGTGGCTGCGGACCAGGGCGCCGGGTGCGAGTCTTCGGACCTGTTGGGAGCCGTGGTGGCGGATGCCCTTCCCGTAAGTACGCCTGTGGGGATGCTCTTCTACCACCTGATGTCGCAGCTCACCATCATTGTCGACAACACCACCGATACCGAGGTGACGGGGGTCGTTATCGGCGGCTTTGCCGCGACGGCCGTCGTGGACTTCTCCGTACCGACGGCTTCCGCCAAACCCGGGGCTCAAGCCTCCGAGATCCGGACTTTCGAGGTGGTACCCGGCACCTCCTACCGGGCGATTCTCGTGCCGCAGCAGGGCGATCTGAGCGTCACGGTCACAACCTCCGACGGCAAGGTCCGGCGTAAGAGCGTTCCGCAGGCCCTGCTCGAAAGCGGCAAGCGTTACGATCTGTCGATCAAGGTTTCGATGGCCGATATCGAAGTGACGCTGAGCGGCGAGATCAGCGACTGGGTGGACGGCGGCTCGCTCGAAGCGACCGACGATTCCGGGGAAACCGATAACCCGGGTGGTTCCGGGAGTGCGGACCTCGTTTACGAAGGGGTGACCTACCCTACGGTCCGCATCGGCGACCGGGTGTGGATGGCCTCCAACCTGCGCTGTGAGCCTGCCGGCCTGACGCCCGATACCGATTTCTGGACACCCCAGGAGGGGTTCGATACCGATCCGGAACTGGGTTTGCTGTACAGTTACGTCACGGCGATGAACGGGGCTTCGGGAGACGGCGGGCGTGTGCAGGGGATCTGCCCCGACGGTTGGCATATTCCCGATACGGCGGAGTTGCAGGCATTGGCCGAAAGTGCCGAACGCCCGGGCGATTTTCTGAAATGTGCCGGATACTGGATCGTGACTGACATGAATCAGCGTTACGGCGACTCGGCGACGGGCTATTTGATGGGCAGCGAGTGCCCCGAGTCGGAGAAATGCGTCTGCCTGGTCTATACCTCCGGTTCCGAGCCCTCCCTGACGAGCATCTCCGTCAATTACGGCATTTCGCTCCGCTGCGTGCAGGACTGATCCGTGCCGGACGATACCGAACAGGGACAGGGGTTAACCCTGTCCCTGTTTTTGTGCTTGTTCTCCGGCTTTTCCGGGTTCTCTGGTCCCTCGGTTCCCTGGTCTCCCGGTCCCCGGCCCTCCGGTTCCCTGGTCTCCCGGTCCCCGGCCCTCCGGTCCCCGGCCCTCCGGTCTCCCGGCCCCTGGTCCCCCGGTCCTCCGGTCCTCCGGTCCTCCGGCCCGCCGATCAGTCGCGGTTCAGGAAGAAGATCGGAATGTTGGCCAGGAAGACATCCTTGCCCGAAAGCTGCGACCGCTTTTCGAGCAGCTCGCTCAGCAGAATGTCGCCGATCACGTAGTTGCTCTCCTCGCTGATGAACTGTTCGTGGATCTTCGAGAAGTGCAGGATCTGCTGCACGTCGGTCTCCCGGTAGCGGGCGTAGATTTTCAGCGTGATGTCGGTCGTGTAGTCGGGCTTCTCGATGTAGTTCATCTTCTTGTACTCGTAGCGGTAGTTGTTCAGCCGCGCCATGATGTCGCTCAGGATCGACGAGGCCGTGGGCAGGCTCCCGGCGCCCTTGCCGAACATGAACTGACGGT
>CALUKL010000029.1 GCA_944321195.1 uncultured Alistipes sp. | reverse complement strand
GAGCCTTCATCCTGCTGCTCCTGGGCAAGTATCAGTACATCATGCAGGCCGTCGTGGATCTGAACATCCCCGTCATGGCGATCTTTGTCGTGGGGGTGGCGATCGGCATCATCTCCTTCTCGCACCTCCTGTCGTGGCTGCTCAAGCACTGGCACGACCTTACGGTGGCCCTGCTGATGGGTTTCATGGTCGGTTCGCTCAACAAGGTCTGGCCCTGGAAGGAGGTCGTCGAAACCTACGTCGACAGCCACGGAAAGGTCCAGCCGCTGGTCGAGAGCAACATCCTGCCGGGAACCTTCGAGACACTCTACGACAAACCGGCCCTGCTGGCCGAAGCCGTAATCCTCTGCGTGGTGGGATTCCTGACCATCTACGGCATCGAAACCCTGGCACATTTTATCGCATCCCGGAAAAAGGAGAATTGAACGATGAGAAGGTTCGGATTGATCGGCCGTCCGCTGGGCCATTCGGCCTCGGCGTCCTACTTCACGGAGAAGTTTTCGAAAGAGGGGATAAGCGATTGTGCTTATGCACTTTATGAACTTCCGGAGATCGGGGCGCTGACCGGTTTGCTGGAGCAGCATCCGGACCTTTGCGGGCTGAACGTCACGATCCCCTACAAGCGGGAGGTGATCCCCTATCTGGATGCGGTGTCGCCCGAGGCGCAGGCCATCGGGGCGGTGAACTGCATCCGCCGCACGCCGGACGGAAGGCTGGAGGGTTTCAATACAGACATCATCGGGCTACGCGAGGCGTTGAGCGAGCTGCTGGGCTTCGCCGAGCCGGGCGAGGCGCTCATCCTCGGGACTGGCGGGGCTTCGCAGGCCGTGCAGTATGCGCTGGCCGAGCGCGGGATTCCCTTTGCGCTGGTTTCGCGCGACCCGGCGAAGGGAAACTATACCTATGATAATCTGCCGTGTGAGGTGGTGGAGCGCAGCCATCTGATTATCAACGCATCGCCTGTGGGGACCTACCCCCATGTCACGGAGGCGCCGCGCATCCCCTACGCCTACCTCACGCCGGACCACTACCTGCTCGATCTGGTCTACAATCCGGAAGTGACGCAGTTCCTCGATTACGGCCGTCAGCGCGGGGCGCACGTGCTGAACGGGCGGACGATGTTCATCGAACAGGCCGAAGCCTCGTGGCGTATCTGGAACGGTGAAGAATTGCTTTAGTTGATACGTAGCAACAGGTTGAAAAACAAAGGCTTCGCTGGTATTTAAGGCGAAGCCTTTTGCATGTATGCCGATTCCCGCCCTGTGCTGCACACAGCGAGGGTTTCCGCATCTGCGCCCAGCCGTGCGTTTATCGGTTTTGCAGCAGCGTGCGGGCCTTCTCCAGGTCCTCCGTCCGGACTACAATCTGGGCGGGCATTGTACCGATCGGGTATATGGCCGACATATATTCGTTGCGGATCGTCGACCAGATCCCGGCACTGTCGAGCATCGATTTCGCGATCTCGGCCTCCGTTATGGTGTTGTACTCCGCCAATACAACCATTGAGTCGTCTTGCATGATCTATTTGGTTTTGGTTCGGTATATAAAGTTAAGCATTTTGTTGATAAAATACAAGTACCCGGCCGGGAAATCTCTGTAAATATCGCTATCTTTACCTCGCCAAAAACCGGAAAATCCCTGGAAAATGTCCCAATTCGTACATCTTCACGTACATACGCAATACTCGATCCTCGACGGGCAGGCCAGCATCCCCAACCTCGTGGACAAGGCCATCGCCGACGGCCAACCCGGCATCGCTGTTACCGATCACGGCAACATGTTTGGAATCAAGGAGTTTTACAACTACGTCAAGAAGGTCAAGGGCAAATTCAAGGAGAAGGCTGCCGCCTGCGAAGCCCGGCTGGCCGCCCTGCGCGACGGCTCGGAGGCCGTGGATGACCCTGCCGCCGAGATCGCCCGCTGCGAGAAGGAGCTGGAGGTACTGCTCCGCAAGGCCGCCTTCAAGGCCATCATCGGCTGCGAGGTCTACGTCGCCCGCCGCACGCTCTACGACAAGGAGGGGAAACCCGACCAGAGCGGTTACCACCTGATCCTGCTGGCCAGGAACCTCCAGGGCTACCACAACCTGATCAAGATCGTCTCGAAGGCCTGGACCGAGGGCTTCTACATGCGTCCGCGTACGGACCGCACCGAGATTGAGAAGTACCACGAGGGGCTGATCTGCTGCTCGGCCTGCTTGGCCGGGGAGGTGCCCCGCGCCATCACCGCCAACGACCTCGAAAAGGCCGAGGAGGCGATCCGCTGGTACAAGGACCTCTTCGGCGACGACTACTACCTCGAACTCCAGCTGCACAAGGCTACCGTCGAACGGGCCAACCACGAGGCCTACCCCATGCAGCTGCATGTCAACAAGCACCTTCGGGAACTGGCCGCGAAATACAACGTGCGGATGGTCTGCACGAATGACGTGCACTTCGTCGACGAGGACAATGCCGAGGCCCACGACCGCCTGATCTGTCTCTCGACAGGCAAGGACCTCGACGACCCGAAACGGATGCTCTACTCCAAGCAGGAGTGGCTCAAGACTACCGCCGAGATGGAGTCGATCTTCGGCGAGACGGACCCCGAGGCGATGGCTACGACCGTCGATATCTGCAACCAGATCGAAAACTACTCGATCGACCATGCTCCGATCATGCCCAACTTCCAGATCCCGAAGGAGTTCGGAACCGAAGAGGAGTATCGGCAGCGCTTTACCGAGGAGGACCTCTACAACGAATTCACGCGCGACGAGAACGGCAATGTCGTCATGTCCGAGGAGGAGGGGCGCAAGAAGATCGAGAAACTGGGCGGTTACGACAAGCTCTACCGCATCAAGTTCGAGGCCGACTACCTCGCCAAACTCACCATGGAGGGCGCATACCGCCGCTACGGCGAGCATCTGACCGAAGAGCAGGAGGAGCGCCTGCGCTTCGAGCTCCACGTCATGAAGACCATGGGTTTCCCCGGCTACTTCCTCATCGTGCAGGACTTTATCCGCGCGGCCCGCGAGGAGCTGGACGTCTCGGTCGGCCCGGGGCGTGGTTCGGCGGCCGGGTCCGCCGTGGCCTACTGCCTCGGCATCACGCAGATCGACCCCATCGCCTACGACCTGCTGTTCGAGCGTTTCCTCAATCCCGACCGTATCTCGCTCCCCGATATAGACGTCGATTTCGACGACGACGGCCGCGGCCGCGTGTTGAACTGGGTGACCCAGAAGTACGGCAAGGAGAAGGTCGCACATATCATCACCTACGGCACGATGGCCACCAAACTCTCCATCAAGGATGTGGCCCGCGTGCAGAAACTCGTCCTCTCGGAGTCGGACCGTCTCTGCAAGCTGGTTCCCGACAAGACCCCCGAGGGCAAACCCGTGAAGAGCCTCGGGCAGGCCATCGAGCTGGTCCCCGAACTGAAGGCCGCCGAGCAGTCGGACAACCCCGTGCTGCGCGACACGATCCGCTACGCCAAGATGCTCGAGGGAAACGTCCGCAATACGGGCGTGCACGCCTGCGGTACGATCATCTGCCGCGACGACATCACCGACTGGGTCCCCGTCTCGACGGCCGACGACAAGGAGACCGGCGAGAAGATGCTCGTCACGCAGTACGAAGGCTCGGTAATCGAGGACACCGGGCTGATCAAGATGGACTTCCTCGGGTTGAAGACCCTCTCGATCATCAAGGATGCCGTGGAGAACATCCGCCAGACCAAGGGCATGAAGATCGATATCGACGACTTCTCGATCATCAACGACCCCGCGACCTACAAGCTCTACAGCGAGGGCCGCACCGTCGGGACGTTCCAGTTCGAGTCCGCGGGCATGCAGAAGTACCTCCGCGAGCTCCAGCCCTCGACCTTCGAGGACCTCATTGCCATGAACGCCCTCTACCGCCCGGGCCCGATGGACTACATCCCGGACTTCATCGCCCGCAAGCACGGCCGAAGCCCCATCGTGTACGATATTCCGATCATGGAGAAGTACCTCAAGGACACCTACGGCATCACGGTCTACCAGGAGCAGGTCATGTTGCTGTCGCGTCTGCTGGCCAACTTCACCCGCGGTGAGTCGGACACGCTGCGCAAGGCCATGGGTAAGAAGCTCAAGGACAAGCTGGACCACCTGAAGCCCAAATTCATCGAGGGCGGCAAAAAGAACGGTCACGACGAAAAGGTCCTCGAAAAAATCTGGGCCGACTGGGAGAAGTTCGCCTCCTACGCCTTCAACAAGTCGCACGCCACGTGCTACTCCTGGGTGGCCTTCCAGACCGCCTACCTCAAGGCCAACTACCCCTCGGAGTACATGGCCGCGGTGCTGAGCCGAAACCTGACGAACATCGAACAGCTGACACTCTATATGAACGAGTGCAAGCGCATGGGAATCAGTGTTCTGGGACCCGATATCAACGAGTCGATGCAGACCTTCTCGTCCAATATCGCCGGGGATGTGCGCTTCGGGCTCGCCGCCGTGAAGGGCGTCGGGGCCGCCGCCGTGGAGAGCATCATCGCCGAACGAAAGGCCCACGGACCGTTCAATGATATTTATGACTTCATCGAGCGCGTGAACTACTCGCTCGTCAACCGCAAGTGTCTCGAAAACCTCGCATACGCCGGGGCCTTCGATTCGATCTCCGATTTCGCCCGCTGCAAGTTCTTCGGGACCGACTCCCGCGATTCGAGCGGCGTCACCTTCATCGAGCAGCTGATGCGCTACGGACAGCGTTACCAGAACGAGCGGAACAATGCACAGCAGAGCCTCTTCGGCGGGGAGGGGCATGTCGATATTCAACGTCCGGTCATCCCGGCCTGCGCCGACTGGAGCCAGCTCGAAAAACTTACCCGCGAACGCGAAATGGTCGGGCTCTACCTCTCGGCCCACCCCCTGGATGACTACAAGATCATCATCGACCACATGTGCAAAACCCAACTCTCGGAACTCGAAAACCTCGAACCGCTCAAGGGTCAGGAGATTGCCGTGGCGGGAATGGTCGTCGGCGTGCAGAACCTCATGACCAAGACCGGAAAGCCGTGGGGCAAATTCAAACTCGAAGACTACAATGGTTCGCACGAATTCGCCCTCTTTGGCAAGGATTATGAGAATTTCCGCAAGTACCTCTTCGCCGACTACTTCCTCTTTATCCGCGGAAAGGTCCAGCCCCGGCCCTACAACGACCAGGAACTCGAATTCAAGATCCTCTCGATGGTCCAGCTCCAGGAGCTGCGCGATACGATGATCAGGGAGATCTCCGTCCAGCTGCCGATCGAGGAGGTGACCGAAACCCTGATCCGCGACTTTGCCGAACGGGTCCGCCGGGCAAAGGGAAACACGCTGCTGCGCGTGAATGTCGTGGACCGCGAGGCGAAGGTCTCCCTGGGACTCTTCTCCAAGAGCCACAAGGTGAGCCTCACGGCCGAACTGACCGACTATCTGGATGAAAACGAAATACACTATTCTATTGCATAACAACAACTTAAAAACACCAAGAAAATGGCACTGGCAATCAACAAAGAGAATTTCGAGTCGCTGATCGCAGGCGATCAGCCCGTCGTGATCGACTTCTGGGCCGAGTGGTGCGGACCCTGCCGCATGATCGCCCCCATCGTCGACGAACTGGCCGCCGAGTACGAGGGCAAGGTCGTTATCGGCAAATGCGACGTCGAGGAGAACGATGACATCACGATGAAGTACGGCGTACGGAACATCCCGACGATCATCTTCCTCAAGGGCGGACAGCAGGTCGACAAGCAGGTCGGCGCCTGCTCGAAGGACGCCCTCAAGGCCAAGATCGAAAAACTGCTCTAAACGATGATCCGCTGCGTGGATTACCACGGCCTGCAGGCCGTGGAGTTCTCGAAGGGCGGTTATACGGCGCTGCTGGTCCCCGGGATGGGTGCCAACCTCATCCGGCTGGCCGACACGCGGCGCGGCGTCGAGGTGCTGCACACCCCCGCGGAGGCGGAGATCGAAACCTTCCTCCGGCGTCCGCAGATTTTCGGAACCCCGATCCTCTTCCCGCCCAACCGCATCGCCGACGGCCGCTACACCTTCGAAGGACGGACCTATCAGTACCCGATCACGATCGAGAAGGAGCACAACTACCATCACGGCATCCTTAAAAGCCAGCCGTTCCAGGTCTCGAAGGCCGTGGAGACGGACGACGAGGTGCTGGTCGAGTGCCGCTACTACGCCAATGCGGGCAGCGACGCCATTTTCCGCGACTTCCCGCATGAGTTCAAGTGCAAGATCGTCTACCGCCTGACGGCCGAAGGGCTGGAACAGGAGGTGGTCTTCACGAACCGCAGCCGCGAACGGATGCCGTTGGGCGTGGGGTTTCATACTCCGCTGCGGATCCCGTTTGCCGGGGGCGAAGCGGAAGATTACGTGATGCGCGCGGCCGTTGGAGAAGAGGTTGAACTGAACAGCCGTAACCTTCCGACCGGCAGGAAGTTGCCGTTGTCGGAACAGTTCGCGAAACTGCGTGGTGAAGGGCTCCGGGTGACGGGCTGCGAGCCGATCGAAGCGGGCTTCACGCTGCGCGAAATCGAGGTCGACGGCAAGCCCTATCGTGGGGCCGTGGTCGAGAATCTCCGCACCGGCGTGCGGGTCTTCTACGAGGTGGACGGGCAGACGACTTACTGGACGATCTGGAACAACGGCGGGCAGGAGCCCTACTGCTGTCCCGAACCGCAGTCCTGGGTGACCAACGCCCCGAATGCCGCCGACCCCGAGGCCGAAGGTTTTCAGTCGGTGGCGCCCGGCGAATCGTGGAGCGCAAAGTACCGGTTCTACGTCCGCTAAAGGTCCGGAATCGGTATTTTGTATAGATAAATCTTTGAAAACGGCAGCTTTATGCCGTTTTGGCTGAAGTAAAGCGGGAGGTCCGGACAGGACCTCCCGCTTCGCTTTAGAACGACTCTTCGAAAACCGTCTCCGTGAGCGGTTTGCGGAGCGTATCGTGGCGGTCGGGCGACGAAGGCTCCCCGGCCCCGTAGCCTACCAGCAGGATGTTCACCGGCTCGACGTTGGCCGGAAGGTGGAACTCCTCGCGCACCGCCTCCGGTTTGAACATGCAGATCCACAGCGTGTCGAGCCCCAGCGACGCCGCGCAGAGCATCATGTGGTCCGTCACGATCGAGGCGTCGATGTCCCCGATCTTCTTCCCGTCGTACTTCCGCGTCCACACCTCGTCCGTGTCGGCGCAGACGATGATCGCCAGCGGCGCCCCGAAATCCCGCGTGCAGTGCGTCAGACGCTCCAGTCCCTCCCGCGACTGTACGACCACAAGCCGCTGCGGCTGGCGGTTCGCGCCCGTCGGGGCCACACGCCCCGCTTCGAGAATCTGTTGCAACTTTTCCGGTTCGACCTTCCGGTCGCTGTATTGACGGCACGCATAGCGCCGTTTGGCCAGTGCGAGAAAATCCATGGCAGTAAAAAAGTAAGGTTTGTTTGCTGATTCCGTTTTTGCGAAGATACGCAAAATTTGCCGCGCGTACAAATTCCCGGACAGCCCTCCCGCCGCCGGGAAGCCGCCCGACCCGGATTTTCGCCCCGGCGTCAGGTGCTGTCAGTTGCGACTGACAATCTGGCAGGAATCGCGGGCTGGCACACCGTTTGTTGTTCTTCGGGGCAGAAAAATCAAAAAAAACAATACAAGCTGTTATGAAAAACGGAAAAATCGGAGTTACGACGGAGAACATTTTCCCCGTCATCAAGAAATTCCTCTATTCGGATCACGAAATTTTCCTCCGCGAGTTGATTTCCAACGCCGTGGATGCTACCCAGAAGCTGAAAACCCTCTCGGCCAAGGGCGAAATGAAGGGCGAGTTGGGCGACCTGACGATCCACGTCTCGGTGGACCCCAAGGCCAAAACCCTTACGGTCACCGACCGCGGGATCGGCATGACCGCCGAGGAGCTGGACCGCTACATCAACCAGATCGCCTTCTCGGGTGCCGAGGAGTTTATGGCCAAATACAAGGACCAGGCTATTATCGGGCACTTCGGACTGGGATTCTATTCGGCCTTCATGGTCGCCGACAAGGTTGAAATCTTTACCCGTTCGTGGCAGGAGGGCGCCAAGGCCGTGCACTGGAGCTGCAGCGGAACCCCCGAGTTCGAAATGGAGGAGACCGACGAGGCCCGTGACCGCGGGACAACCATCGTGCTCCACCTCGCCGACGACACCAAGGAGTACGCCGAGGAGTCGAAGGTTTCGGAGCTGCTGAAGAAATACTGCCGCTTCTTGCCCGTGCCCATCGCCTTCGGAAAGGTCAAGGAGTGGAAGGACGGCAAGTATGTCGATACCGACAAGGACAACATCATCAACGACGTCGACCCGCTGTGGACCCGCAAGCCCTCGGAGATCACCGAGGAGCAGTACAAGGAGTTCTACCGCGAGCTCTACCCGCTGAGCGACGAACCCCTCTTCTCGATCCATCTGAACATCGACTACCCGTTCCACCTGACCGGTATCCTCTACTTCCCGAAGATCCACAACAACTTCGAGATTCAGAAGAACAAGATCCAGCTCTACTGCAACCAGGTTTACGTCACGGACCAGGTCGAGGGGATCGTCCCGGAGTACCTGACACTGCTCCACGGCGTGATCGACTCGCCCGACATCCCGCTCAACGTCTCGCGCAGCTACCTGCAGAGCGACGCCAACGTCAAGAAGATTTCGAGCTACATCACCCGCAAGGTCGCAGACCGTCTGCAGGAGCTCTTCAACACGATGCGTCCCGACTACGAGTCGAAGTGGGACGACCTGAAGATCTTCATCCAGTACGGCATCCTCACCGACGAGAAGTTCGCCGAGAAGGCCTCGGATTTCATGCTCTGGAAGAGTGTCGATGGCAAGTACTACACCCCGAAGGAGTACACCGAGAAGGTCCGGGAGAACCAGACCGACAAGAACAAGACCGTTGTTTTCCTCTATGTCGACGACCCCGAGGAGAAGTACACCTCGCTCGAAGCCGCCAAGGCCAAGGGGTACGACGTGCTCGTCATGGACGGGCAGCTGGACAGCCACTACATCAACTGGTATGAGTCGAAGAACCAGGAGACCCGCTTCGTGCGCGTCGACAGCGATGTGATCGACAAGCTGATCCAGAAGGAGGACAGCATCAAGATGTCGCTCACCGAAGCCCAGCAGGAGCTGCTGACACCGGTCTTTGAGAGCCAGATGCCCAAGGACGACAAGATTCACTACAACATCTCGTTCGAGGCCATGTCGCCCGACGAGGCCCCGGTCGTCATCACGCAGAACGAATTCATGCGACGCATGAAGGAGATGGCCCAGATGGGTGGCGGCGGCATGAGCCAGTTCTACGGCCAGATGCCCGACAACTTCACCATTGCGGTGAACGGCAACCACCCCATCGTCATCGACATTCTTGCCGACGTCGAGAAGGCCTACGGCGACAAGTTGAAGACCATGACCAAGAAGATCGACGCCGCGGTGGCCGAGGAGAAGCGATTCGAGG
>CALUKL010000028.1 GCA_944321195.1 uncultured Alistipes sp. | reverse complement strand
ACCGCCCGTGGCGATCACCTCCCAACCGAGTGCCCGGAGCCCCTTGGCGAACTCCACGACACCCGTCTTGTCGCTTACACTGATCAATGCTCGCATGTTGCTATTCTTTTTTTGCGTTCAATAATTTGCCAATCGTTTCGACATAAAGCGGATATTCCACCGCATGGATCATCGGCTCCAGCTCCTCGATGTCGTGCCCCTCGTAGGGGAAGGCGCGCTGGGCGATGATCCGCCCGCCGTCGAGTTCGGCATCGACGTAATGGATCGTCACGCCGAAAACCTTGACGCCGTACTCCAGCGCCTGTTCGATGGCGTGCGCCCCGCGGAAGGCCGGCAGCAGCGAGGGGTGGATGTTGATGATCCGCCCCGCATAGGCTCCCAGCAGCACATCGCCCACGATCCGCATGTAACCGGCCAGACAGACCAGTTCGACCCCGGCGGCATCCAGCCGCGCGACGATCTCCCGTTCGTAGTCGGCCTTCGAGGCGTACTCCTTCGGGGCGAAGGCGAAGGTCACGACACCGTGGTTCCGGGCCCGTTCGATGACCCGCGCCCCGGGTTTGTCGCAGACCATCAGCACCACCTCCGCGGACAACTCGCCCCGCTCGCAGGCCGTTACGATGGCCTCGAAGTTCGTGCCGTTGCCGCTGGCGAAGACTGCAAGACGGTGCATGGCCCTATCGGATGACGACACTCCCGGTGTCCGTGACACGTCCGATGACCGAGGCGCGTTCGCCCTGTGCCTGAAGGATCTCGATGGCTTTCGGAGCCTCCGCGGCGTCCAGCGCGATGACCATGCCGATACCCATGTTGAAGATGTTGAACATCTCGCGGTGCGCCACCTTGCCGTACTTCTCCAGGAAGCGGAACACCGGCAGGATCTCCCACGAGCCCTCCTCGATCTCCAGCCCCTGCCCTTCGTGCAGGATACGCGGGATATTCTCGTCGAAGCCGCCGCCCGTGATGTGGCTGATGCCGTGGACGTCGCACTGGCGGATCACTTCGAGGACCTGTTTCACGTAGATCTTCGTCGGCGTGAGCAGCACCTCGCCCAGAAGTTTGTTCGACAGTTCGGGATAGCTGCGGTGCAGGTCGAAATAGTTGTCGGCCACGATCTTGCGCACGAGGCTGAAGCCGTTCGAGTGGACGCCGCTCGACGCAATTCCCACCAGCACGTCACCCGTGCGGACCTTCGAGCCGTCGATCAGCTTCGACTTCTCGACCACGCCCACCGTGAATCCGGCAATATCATACTCCCCGTCGGCGTACATGCCCGGCATCTCGGCCGTCTCGCCGCCCACCAGGGCGCAGCCCGCCTGACGGCACCCCTCGGCGACGCCCGCCACGATGGCCTCGATCTTCTGCGGCACGTTGTGCCCCACGGCCACGTAGTCGAGGAACAGCAGCGGTTCGGCACCCTGCGCCAGCACGTCGTTCACGCACATCGCCACGGCATCGATGCCGATCGTATCGTGTTTGTCCATCTGGAAGGCCAGCTTGAGTTTCGTACCCACGCCGTCCGTGCCGCTTACCAGCACCGGTTCCTTCACCTGCAGGGCCGAAAGGTCGAACATCCCGCCGAAAGCGCCGATATTGCCCATCACGCCCGTTCGGGCCGTCGAAGCCACGTGCTTCTTGATGCGCCGCACCACTTCGTAACCGGCTTCGAGGTTCACACCGGCCTTTTCATAACTTTGAGCCATAGTATTTATGGGTTTTAGATTCCTAACTCATTTGTTGTCCTTGTTGGCCTCCTCGACCGTCTGGTACAGGGCCGTGGGATACGATCCCGTGAAGCAGGCCATGCACAATTCGCTGTGGTTCCCGGCCTTCAGCAGCGAATCGGGAGAGAGGAACGACAGCGAATCGGCTCCGATCTCCTGACGCACCTCCTCGACATTCTTGCGCGCCGAGATCAGCTCGTCGTAGGTCGACGTGTCGACGCCGTAGAAGCAGGGGCCGATCATCGGAGGGCTGGCGATCCGCACGTGGACCTCGGTGGCCCCGGCCTCCTTGAGCATCGTGACGATGCGCCGCGAGGTCGTGCCCCGCACGATCGAGTCGTCGACCAGCACCACGCGCTTGCCCCGCACGATCGAACGCACGGCCGAGAGCTTCATCCGAACACCCTTTTCGCGCAACTCCTGCGTCGGCTGGATAAAGGTCCGGACGATATACTTGTTCTTGATCAGGCCCATTTCATAGGGCAGGCCGCTCTCCTCGGCATAACCCATCGCGGCGCTCAGGCTCGAATCCGGAACGCCGACCACGATGTCGGCATCGGCCGGGGACTCCTGGCAGAGCAGACGCCCCGACTCCTTGCGGTAGGCGTGGACGTTGCACCCCTCGATGTCGCTGTCCGGACGCGCGAAGTAGATGTACTCCATCGAGCACATCTCGTGGCGCTTGTACTGCGAATAGTCGCGGCTGCGGATCCCCTGGCGGTCGATCGTGACGATCTCGCCCGGCTCGACGTCGCGCACGAACTCCGCACCCAGGACGTCGAAGGCGCACGTCTCGCTCGAAACCACCCATCCGTCGCCCAGACGCCCGATCGACAACGGACGCAGCCCGTACTTGTCCCGGCAGGCGTAGATGCGGTTGGCCGTCATGATCAGGAAGGCGAAGGCCCCCTCCAGCATGTTCAGCGCATCGATGATCGAAAAGATGCGCGGCCGGTCGTGGTAGCGTGTCTCCTTCTTGATCAGGTGGGCCAGGATCTCGCTGTCCGAGGTCGACTGGAAAAGGCTGCCCCGGTTTTCGAGATACTCGCGCAACAGGGCCGAATTGACGATGTTGCCGTTGTGCGCCAGGGCGAAATCGCCCGTATTGTGACGGAACAGGAACGGCTGGATGTTCTCCACCCCGCCGCCTCCGGCCGTCGTGTAGCGGACGTGGCCGATGGCCATCGAGCCCTTCAACGTGGCGAGTTTCTCCTCGTTGAAGACCTCCGTCACCAGACCGCTGCCCTTGATGCGTCGGAACGTGCCCTTCTCGTCGACCGAAACGATTCCGGCGCCCTCCTGTCCGCGATGCTGCAGGGCGTGCAGCCCGTAATAGGCCAGCGATGCGGCCCCGGGCACCCCGTAGATGCCGAAAACTCCGCACTCCTCGTGCAACTCACGGTCGCGGATTACCTCTTCTTCCCTCATCATCTTATTCGGTAATTTTCTTCAAACGTGCCAAAATCTCCTCGTAAGCCTCACGCACACGTCCCAGATCGCGGCGGAAACGGTCCTTGTCGAGCCGTTCGCCCGTGGTCATGTCCCACAGACGGCACGTGTCCGGCGACACCTCGTCGGCCAGCACGATCTCGCCGTCCGACGTGCGGCCGAACTCGATCTTGAAGTCCACCAGCGTGATGTTCATCCGGGCGAACAGCGATTTGAGAACCCCGTTGATCCGTGCCGCCATCCCGTAGATCCGCTCCAGCTCCTGGTAGGTCACCACCCCCAGCGCCACGGCATGGTGGTCGTTGATGAGCGGATCGCCCAGTTCGTCCCGCTTGTAGCAGATGTCGAAAATCGTGTTCGCGGGCTGCGTGCCCTCCTCGATGCCCAGGCGATGGGCCATCGAACCGGCGATGACATTGCGTACGATCACCTCCAGCGGAATGATCGACACCTTGCGGCACAACTGGTCGCGGTCGTTGAGCGTCTCGATATAATGGGTCTTCACCCCGGCCTTCTCCAACTCCTGGAAAATAATCGACGAAATGGCGTTGTTCAGCACCCCCTTGTTCTCGATCGTAGCCTTCTTGATGTTGTTGAAAGCCGTGGCGCTATCCTTGTAGCGGATGATGATTCGTTCGGGATCATCCGTTCGGAATACCTGCTTGGCTTTGCCCTCGTAGAGCATTTCGAGCTGTTTCATGAAGTCGTATCTTGCTGTTATGCTGTTATCGCGCAATTATTTTTTCCGGAAATAGGCCACGGCGTTCTCGAAGAGCGACTGCTGCTTGTTGCCGGCGATGTTCTTGAAGAGGTTCTCCTCCCAGCGTTCCGTGTGGCCCATCTTGCCGAGGATCTGGCCGTTCTTCGAGACGATGCCCTCGATGGCATACGACGAACCGTTGGGGTTGTAGGGAGCCTCGGCCGTGGGACGCCCCTCGGCGTCGGCGTACTGGAAGGCCACCTGGCCCGCCTCGAACAACTCCCGGGCCAAAGCCTCGCTCACCACGAACTTGCCTTCGCCGTGGCTGACGGCGATCGAGTGCAGCTCGCCCACGCGGAACGACGACAGCCACGGCGAGTTGGTCGAAGCCACGCGCGTGGTGACGATCTGCGAGATGTGGCGGTTGATGTCGTTGCGGAAGAGCGTCGGAGACTCCTTGGTGACCATCCCGAGACGGCCGTAGGGCAGCAGTCCCGACTTCACCAGCGCCTGGAATCCGTTGCAGATGCCCAGGATCAGGCCGCCGCGGTCCAGCAGCGCGTGAATCTCCGCCATGATATCCTTGTTGTTCAATACATTGACAATAAATTTGGCGCTTCCGTCGGGTTCGTCGCCCGAGGAGAAGCCGCCGCTCAGCACGAAGACGTGCGCCCGGCGGATGTGCTCCTTCATCGCGGCGATCGAGCGCAGGATGTCGTCGCCGGCGATGTTGCACAGCACGCTCATCTCCACCTCGGCACCGGCCCGGCGGAACGCCTTGGCCGTGTCGTAGTCGCAGTTCGTACCCGGGAAGACCGGAATGTAGACCAACGGGTGCTCCACGGCCACGCCCGGATAGGTGAAGCGCCTTTCAGTTGGCTCCGAGGTCATTACCTCCGCCGAATTCAAGCCCTTGTCCGGATAAACCGCCGCAAAGCGCTCGGTATTGGCCCGGTAGAGCTCGTCGAGCGGCATCCGCACGCCGCCGAGCGTCACCGCCGCGTCGGCCACCGTGAAGCCCACAAGCTCCGCACGCGGATACTCCAGCGTCCCCTCGCACTCCACAAGGATCGAACCGTAGGCGTAGTCGTAGAGTTTCGACTCCTCTATCTTGACCTCCACGCCGATGCAGTTTCCGAAGGCCATCTTCGCCACGCCTTCGGCCACGCCGCCGAAGCCCACGGACCACGCCGCAAGGATCTTCCCTTCGGCAATCCGGTCGCTCACGAACGTGAAGTTCTCCTTCAACTGCGCCGTATCGGGCATCCAGTTCTCACGCGGCGTGTGGCGCACGAGGTACAACCGGTGTCCGGCCCCCTTCAGGTCGGTGGAGATCACCCTCCGCGCGTCGACCGTAGTGATGCCGAAAGCCATCAGCATCGGCGGCACGTTGATATGCTGGAACGTCCCCGACATCGAGTCCTTGCCGCCGATCGACGGAAGGCCCAGCTCGACCTGCATCTTCAGCGCTCCGAGCAGCGCGCTCAGCGGCTTGCCCCACGACTCGGCATCCCGGGTCATGCGCTCGAAATACTCCTGGTAGGAGTAACGCATCCGGTCGTAGCGCGCACCCGACGCCACCACCTTCGCCGCAGCCTCCACCACGGCATAGGCCGCCCCGTGGTAGGGGCTCCACTTCGCCACGAAGGGGTTGTAGCCGAAGGCCATCACACTGGCCGTATCCGTATAGCCGTCCGTCGGGAGCTTCTGCACCGAAACCTGCGTCTCGCTGCGCTGCGTCCGCCCGCCGAAGGGCATCAGCACCGTCGAGCGGCCGATCGTCGAGTCGAACATCTCGATCAGACCCCGCTGCGAAACCACGTTGTCATCCTTCAGGTTATTGGCAAAGTGTTCGGACACCGTGGCACCCGCGACCGTCCGTTCGAAGGGGTTGCGGTTCTCCACCCCGCCGATCTTCGCCTCGGCGTAGTGCTTCGCACCGGCGCTGTCGATGAACGCACGGCTCAGGTCCACGACCTTCCGATCGCCCTTGAACATCCGCATCCGCGCCGTATCCGTCACGTCGGCCACGTGAACCGCCTCGATATTCTCCTCGCGGCAGTAACCCATGAACTCCTCCATGTCCCCGGCCTCCACGACCACCGACATGCGCTCCTGCGACTCGCTGATCGCCAGCTCCGTGGAGTTCAGGCCGCTGTATTTCGTCTTCACCCGGTCGAGGTAGATGTCCAGGCCGTCGGCCAGTTCGCCGATCGCCACGCTCACGCCGCCCGCGCCGAAGTCGTTCGATTTCTTGACGAGGCGCGTCACCTCCGGGCGGCGGAACAGCCGCTCGAGTTTCCGCTCCTCGGGAGCGTTGCCCTTCTGCACCTCGCTGCCGCACGTCTCCAACGATTTGGCATCGTGCTCCTTCGACGAACCCGTCGCTCCGCCGATGCCGTCGCGGCCCGTCCGGCCGCCGAACATGATGATCTTGTCCCCCGGAGCCGGGCGTTCGCGCCGCACGTTCTCCGCCTTTACGGCCCCGACCACGGCCCCGACCTCCAGTCGCTTAGCCACGTAATCCGCGTGGTAGATTTCGCGCACGTGCGTCGTCGCCAGGCCGATCTGGTTGCCGTAGCTCGAATAACCCGCCGCGGCCTTCTTCGAGATGACGCTCTGCGGCAATTTCCCGGCGAGGGTCTCCGAAACCGGCAGGTAGATGTTCCCGGCACCCGTCACGCGCATCGCCTGGTAGACGTAGCTGCGGCCCGACA